>NZ_FMDO01000056.1 GCF_900095305.1 Proteiniborus sp. DW1
ATAATGGTTCAGCAATAGTTTAACTATTGCTGAACTATCGTTACTATATGCTTTCACCACTGTAGACATAATTCTCAATTTTCAATCAATTCATTGTGGATCTAATTTCTTTAAGAAGGTCGGTTGTCCTTCCTTTACTTCTATAATAGTTACTGATTTTACCGGATTATGACTTCCATCTATGGATATACTTCCTGTCACACCAGTGAAATTCTTGGTTGAAGCTAGGGCCTCTCTTAGCTTTTCAGGGTTAACTTCTCCAGTTCTCTCTAATGCATCTGCTAAAAAATATGCTAAATCATATCCTAAAGCATTGAATGCATCAGGGTCCTTGTCATATTTTGCTTTAAATGCTTCCTTGAATTTGACTACATTTTCTGAATCGTCCATTGGAGAATAATGACTTGAATAATAAACATTATTTAATGAGTCCTTACCTGCTATCTCTAATAGTTTCGGAGATTCATATCCGTCACCACCAAGTATAGGTATATTAATCCCTAATTCTCTTGCCTGCCT
Organism: Proteiniborus sp. DW1; assembly: GCF_900095305.1. Taxonomy (NCBI): domain Bacteria; kingdom Bacillati; phylum Bacillota; class Clostridia; order Eubacteriales; genus Proteiniborus; species Proteiniborus sp. DW1. The sequence continues at coordinate 520 of NZ_FMDO01000056.1, forward strand.
AATAATAAGTCCTACTTCCTCATAATATCCTGGCACAAATAATACTTCTGGATTTTTTCCTTTTATATTTGTTAAAACAGCTTTAAAGTCTGTATCCTTTGCTTGATAAGCTTCTTCGCTTATGACCACTCCTCCAAGCCCTGTAAAAGTTTCATTAAATGCTTTTGATAGTCCTTGAGCATAGTCACTAGTTGTATCAGCTAGAATAGCTGCTTTTTTATAGCCTAGATCAGTATAAGCAAACTCTGCCATCATAATTCCTTGGAAAGAGTCATTGAAGCATGTTTTAAAGACATAGTCTTTTACCTTCCCATGACTATCAACTGTAACATCATCCGAAGTTGCTGAAGGAGAAATTATTGGTATTTTATTTTGCATTGCAGCTGGGATTGCAGCCTTAGTACTTCCAGATGTATCTGAACCTAGTATAGCTACAACTTTATCTCTAGTGGCTAATTTTGTAGAAACATTAGCTGATTCTGTGTCTTCAGACTTGTTGTCATACTTAGCTAGTTCTATTTGTTTCCCTAAAACTCCACCATTCTTATTTATCTCTTCAAAAGCTAGTTCAATACCTTCTACAGAACCTTGACCATATGTTGCTGCAGCACCAGAAAGTCCGAAGTTCAAACCTACCTTTATTGTATTTCCACTCTCTGCTTTACTATTTACTCCTCCAGAGGAACATCCCGCAATAAGGCTTAATGCAAGAAATAATGAAAGTACTACTGTCAATTTTTTATTCATTTTAACCACCTCTACTCTTATTATTTTTAGAAATAATTTTCCTCGCTTATAATCTCAACTTCATCTTGGCTCATTTAACATTCCTCCCCCTTGAAAAAACTGTATAAATAAAGCCTCTGCACGTATATATACATGCAGAGGCAATTCATGCGGTACCACTCTACTTTATAATTATCTCACGATAATTAACTCAACAGGTTCAATTAAACCTTAGCCTTCTAACGGGGCTTACCGCTATAGCTTACTGATTTCAGCTATATAACTCCGAAGTGATGTTCCCTATGAAATCTATGCTAGCTCTCAGCTACCCTAGCTCTCTGTAATAGATTTTTATATAGTTCACTCTTCATCATTGTTTTTTGCATTATTATTAATTTCATTGTTCTTTTGCATTTAATATTGAATAATATAACATGTAAAAAAACTATTGTCAACATAATTTTTGCAATATTCTTTAAACAACATTTCAAAATATTAACTATTTCAAAAATTAACTTGAATTTTTTGTATTAACTCTAAATATTAACTAGCATAATTTGCTTATTTTAAAGTTATTTATTGCATTTTTTATACTTCGGCAAACCTTTTCCCTTGTTGGTTTTGCAATAAGCAAATTATTCTATTGCAATTTTCTCACAATTATTTGATTTCATTTTATACCTCTCAAAATTTTACTTAACTAAAATTTATAGCATCTAAAACTCTAATAAAAATAGAAGTTTGCTGAATAATTTATACTGTGTTGTCAGAAAATAGATTTGAAGAAAACTATATCTATTTTTTGGAGGAATAATATGAATATAGACAATTATACAAGTTTTAGAGAACTTCCTAAATCTTATTGGAAATCATCTACTGAAGATACAAATTATCCTACTCTAACAAAGGATTTAAATGTAGATGTAGCCATAATTGGGGGCGGATTAGTAGGTATCCAGTGTGCTTATTTTTTAAAAAAAGAAGGGCTAAAGATTGCTGTCCTTGAAGCAAGGCGCATAGCTACTGGTACTACAGAATATACTACTGCTAAAATTACATCTCAACATGAATTAATCTATAATAAGCTAAAAATCCAGATGGGAGAAGAACTTGCAAGACAATATGCAGAAGCTAATGAATATGCTATACAGGAGTATAAAAAAATAGCAGAAGAAAATAATATCCAATGTGATTATATATCTCAATCTGCATTTGTATATACTATGCAAGATAACTACATCCAGCAAATTAGCGATGAAGTCAAAGCAGCTTCAAGTTTAGGAATTAAAGCATCATATGTAGAAGAAATACCTTTTCCCATGCCTATAAAGGCTGCAGTACGTTTTGATAACCAAGCCCAATTTCACCCACTTAAATACATCCTTGCTTTAGCAAAAACTATTCCTAGTAATGACTGTCACATTTTTGAACAAAGTAGGGCAATTACTCTTGATGAAGGTGATAACTACATAATAACTACTGCAAAGGGAAACAAAGTAACTGCAAAAAAGGTAATCATTGCATCTCATTATCCCTTCTACAATAAAAAAGGAATGTACTACTCTAGAATTTATCAAGAAAGGTCCTATGTACTTGCTGTAAAAGCAAAAGAAAAATATCCAGGGGGAATGTATATAAATGCTGAAGATCCTGCTCGTTCACTTAGACATCAACCTTATGAAAATGGTGAACTTATATTAGTTGGTGGTGACCATCACAAGACAGGACAAGGTAAGGATACATTTAAGCACTATGAGACACTAGTTAGCTTTGCAAAAGATATCTTCACTATAGAAGATATTCCTTTTAGGTGGTCTACTCAGGATTGTATGACATTAGATGGAATCCCCTATGTAGGACACTATGCTTCTGACACACCTAATCTTTACATTGCTACAGGTTTTCAAAAGTGGGGTATGACAAATAGTATGGTCTCTGCAATGCTCATTCGAGATTTAATCGTGAAAGGTGAAAGTCCTTGGCAGGATGTATACAATCCTTCTCGTAAAACTATTTTAGCTTCTGCAAAGAATTTTGTTGTAGAAAATCTAAATGTAGCAGAACAACTCATAGATGGTAAGCTTTCTCCTCTCCCTACTGACATAGACGTTAAACCTGGTGAAGGAAAAGTTTGCATGATTGATGGAAAGCGAGCTGGAGTATATAAAGATGAAGAAGGTAATTTACACTTGGTAAATACTACTTGTACACATATGGGCTGTGAATTAAACTGGAATTCTGCTGAAAGAACTTGGGATTGTCCTTGTCATGGTTCTAGGTTTTCATATGACGGGGAGATAGTTGCAGGCCCCGCCACAAAACCACTAAGCTTTTCTAATGATGTAAATACTTTAAAGAAGCTCCTTCAGGAAGATTTTTAAATAAGATATTAAACTATGTAAAAATCACTATTTTATCATTCTAGACGTAGTGAAGAATCTCATGTTATAACAATAGTTAAATAATAATAAGCAGTAGTTAAACAATCATTAAACTATTGTTTAACTACTGCCAACTATTGCTTAACGAGATCCTTCGCTAACGCTCAGGATGACATACGTCAAAAGTGTAGTTAATTTAAAAAATGGCATTAGAGTTTCTTAGGATAGCTTCTACTCTCTCCTTCTCAGGTATTATTCTAGTATTTTCTTCGTCGTAGGCATACAATGCGCCACTTACCATTCTTGTTTTTAATTCTCCTTTTGCTGTACCTATACCTTTTAGCTGAGGAGCATCTAATATTCCTAGTTCAACTGCTTTTACTAATGTATCTGGGTCTATTAAAGGGTCTTCCACTTTAAAATTAAGTATTCTTATGCTATCTATGATAAGCTTTGCTTCTTCTATTAGCTCATTTTTTCTTCTTTGAACATTTGCATCCTTAGTTAAGTTTATAGAACCTAAAAACTCGTTTTTGATTATTCCTCTGACTATTTTACAGGATTCTATAACATCCTCTGCCTCTGCTGCATGATGTGCTTCACAGAAGCCCACTACATGATATATATGAGGCTTTATAGCCATAGCTAAATATGCAGATGCAGCCAATTGCCCCTTTGCTTGACTTAAATCTGCTGGGAAGCTGGCTAAGCCTGCTCTAGCTTGACGATATACTCTAAAATTCTCATCAATTAAGCTTTCTATTAGCTCTATCTTAGCTAACATTTTACCTAAGTCGTTCTCAGCCGAAATATGAGCTGGCACATTAAACATAAATTGTGCTATGTAATCCCTTACCCCCATTTTTTTCGCATTATATGCAGCTAAATATGCAGCAGCAACTCCTATAGCATCATGGGCATCTCTTAGACTCCAATGATGAGGATCATTTACTTCTACTGGTATGTTTCTTTCTCCATGCCAAGCCATTACCTGTTGATTTTCTATTATGGCATCTCTTAGGGTTCTTGGCCCCCTTTTATCTAGCTCTGAGTACCAGAAAAGAGGCACTGCACACCAAGCATTGTTTATGGTATCCTTTAAAACCTCTGCAAATTTAATTATGTTCTTAGTTCCACTATAAGACCTTAATAGGGGATAATTCCCTCTTTGAGCTGCAGAATATAACTTCCTCAAATCCTCACAAGTTCTTACAGGCACTCCCCCAGCTCCTCTTAAGTTCTCATCCATATTTTCCTGATCAAAGAAAAACTCTTGTGCATTTTGATCTGGGGCAATGGATATTATATCTAGCACCCTAGCTTCAGCAATCTTTTCTATGGCTTCTATAGTCTTCTCTATAGAAGTAAGTCCTAAATGATGTCTCAGTACAGGATATGGATACTTAGCCTTTATTCTATCTATGAGATTTTTAGGATACACTTCTTCTTCTTGATTTTCTTGACCTTTAATATAAGCTATTACCTCATCAATATCCTCAGTACCATAAAATATCTTATGAAATATATTATATTTCTCTGCCACTAAGGCTGTTGGCTCCGTGCCTCCAAATAGCCAAGTTATGGCCTTAAGCTCCTTTTTTTCTTCGATATTTTTCTTCAACTCTTCAAGTATCTTATGAAGCGGTTCTGGTGAAAGCCTATATGATAGTCCTACAATGTCAGGCTTCTTTTCTTCAATAATCTTAATAATCTCTTCAACGCTTATTCCTATACCTACAAATTCTGTTTTATAGTTTTCCTTTTCTGCTAAACTTAAAAAATTCATTGTCCCTGCTACATGAACACAATTTCCAAGTGTTAATCCTATAATTTTCTTCATTAAACCACCTCTTCCAACCTTCTCTTAACTATTGTTCCTCTTCTCGCTAGCATATGCATTTCAGCAATAGTTAGACCTTCTAAGCCAAGCCTATCTGCTGTTCTACCTTCTAATCTAAAATCAATATTTGTCATTAATTGAGCCACGTTGATTATAGAAGATATGGCCGGAGTTTTCATGCCTAAGCTATGGGCAATAGACTCTAATGGCACAAGACTGTAGGGAACATCTTCATAAATATATCTAATATGTAAACCCTGAGGTGCTTGCAATCCTTTATATGCAGGGTTGCTCTGAACTGCCTCAAAAATACTGTCACCCTTTGCTCCATATGTCTCCCTTAACCATTCAGTAGCAGACAATGTCTCTACCTGAAGCATTCTTCCTAACTCCATTCTCTCTCTATCTATTTTCTCAAGAAAATTACCTATTGATGGTGTTATCCCCTCAGTATAGTATTCAAAAGGTGCCCCTCTTTCAATATGTCCACTATTTAAAAGTGTTGGTGCTGGATGAAATATTGCTCCATAGTTGTTGATACTAGTTTCTAAAACATCCTTGGCTGGAATGAACTGCGGGTATGCTTCATTGATAAGTTCTAAAACATAATTAGTTTTTATAGCTGGTATAGCTGCTAAGGTTACTTCCTTTTTAGATTTAAAAATATGTGCATGATTATATTTAGTAGCTCTACAAGCATAAATGAAAGTTTGAGCTTCTGCTACTATAATATTGTTCTTCTTTCTTTCTCTTAATAGAGTTTCATATACCTCTAGAGCCCCTCCAGTCCGTCCAGGATTTAATACTATTATCTGCCCATCTTTTAAATAAGGAGCCATTTCCTTAGCTATATCATAATGTCCCATAGCCGGTATGGTTACCATTATTATGTCAACATCTTTAACCGCCTCTTCAATGTTGTTTGTAACTTTATTTAGTACTCCGTATCCATTTTCTTCGCCTGTAAGGTAAATGGTTTGTTCCTTCATTAAAGGGAATATCTTTTCTAATGTTCTATTATACAGGTTTACCTTATATCCAATCATCGCAAGGTAGCCTGCCATTGCAATTCCTCCATTGCCTGCCCCAATAATACAATACCTAAGACTCCTATCCATATACCCATCCTCCCAAAATCAAATTTCCGAATTATGTTAACTAAAATTTTGGGGTCAAAAAAAACCATGGGGTTCCATAGTTTTTACATCAGTATACTATACTGCCCCCTTATACGCTTACGAGGTTAGCTGTCGGGTTAGGGCTAAAGGGTAGCCCCTCCTAAATAGGATTCACCCCTAAAAATTGGTTCCCCCGCTTCTTAAGAGAATTCAGCGATTCTATATTTATTTTAGTCATAATTATTATGAAAATTATAACATATACTTCCATCCTTTACAATAGAAATATTTTTATCTATTTATAAATTATATTATTTTCATGTCCAAAAAATTAATACTATTTTTTAATTAGATAAATAGGAAACTAAGTATTTTCGCTAACCTTTATACTTTTAAATAAAATCCCTTATATTTTGAGTCGGATAATTCTCATATCTTACCACTTTACCTTCCCAAGTTCTAAACATGATATAGTCTTTTCCTCTGGAAACTAGATACTGTGGCAATAAAGGTGTTTTTCCTTTTCCTTTTGGTGCATTTACTATATATGTTGGTATAGCCATACCTGAAGTATATCCTCTTAAATACTCCATTATCTCTAATCCATCATCTACAGAAGTATTAAAATGCGAAGTTCCTATAACATGCTTAGCATGGAAAATATAATAAGGCTTTACCCTGATTTTAAGTAATTCCTGATTCAACCTTCTCATAACAAACTTGTCGTTATTTATTCCATTTAGCAATACTGCCTGGTTTCCAAGTGGAATTCCAGCATTGGCTAGCTTTTCACATGCCGCCTTTGATTCCTCAGTTATTTCTTTAGGATGATTAAAGTGAGTATTTATATATACTGGATGATATTTTTTAATTATATTTACCAAGTCATCTGTAATTCTCTGAGGCATAGTAACAGGAACTCTAGAGCCAATCCTGATATAGTCAACATGAGGTATGGAACTGATTTCCTTTAGTATCCAATCTAACCTATTATCCGGTAATGTAAGCGGGTCTCCTCCAGTAATAAGCACATCTCGAATTTCTTTATTGTCTCTTATATATTTAATAGATTCCTCAATCATCTCAGTGGATGAATGTTCATCTTTTTGTCCAATATTTCTTCTTCTTTGACAATGTCTACAATACATTGCACATTCATTTGTTACATTTAATATTAGCCTATCTGGATATCTTCTAGTTAAACATCCTGCTGGGTTAGTGTATTCTTCCGCCATGGGGTCAGCATCTCCTGAACTCTCCATCACTTCCATAATTGAAGGAATACAAAGTAGTCTTATGGGATCATACTTATCATCCTTGTCTATCAAACTTGCATAATATGGTGATATAGCCCACCTATATTTTTCCCCAATTTTTCTAATATTGGATTTTTCCTTTTCGCTTAGGTTTATAATTTTACTTAATGTATCTACATCACTTATTCTATTGGTAAGTTGCCACCTATAGTCATTCCAGTCCTCATCAGTTCCATTTAGTAATCCTAATATCTTGAGCTTTGCCTCCTTATATTCTTCTGATAAGTTTAAGCCAACTGGAATACTATCCTTAATATCTAAATAATCCTGAATTTTAGATTTTAACTCCTCTGCTCTTTTTAATGAAATTTGTTTTTTCCTGTTCAAAGTTTCTTTCATCAAATACGCTCCTTTCACTTTTAATATCTTTATTATCTTGTAACATAACAAAAAATAGGAAATGAATCCTAGGTATATAAATCAACACATCCTCATTAATAATTGAAAAGTTAGGATAAGAGTAAGGATATAAAATAGTTGAATCGATAACAACTTTCATGATATGCATAGATTGGACTTTAGAAATGTTATCAAAATCTATGTTGCTATATTATGTAAACTGCTTTTTTCAATAAAAAAACCACGAGGCTTCATGGTTTCTATACAAGTAAAATTACTGCCCCTTTCTACGCTTACGAGGTTAGCTGCCGGATTAGGACTAAAGGGTAGCCCCTCCTAAATAGGATTCACCCCAGAAATTGGTTCCCCCGCTTCTTAAGAGAATTCAGCATTATTTTTTATATTATCATAATAAAATTTGTCTATAATTATACCACAAGACATTGAAAAATGCAAATTTATTTTCTAACTCTTACTTGGTACTTCTCCCAGTAATTTTAAATTTTTCTTAATCTTTAAAGGGTTTTTACTAGACAAATTGAATATTATCAATGTAGCTTTAATACAAAATAGTAGTGACTTAATCTCTTTTTTGTTGTTCCTATTTTAGATTTTATTAGTTCCTATAATAGCAATACATAACTATATTTAGGGGGGCATATATTATGGAAAGAAAAAAATTGGAGTCTATGGGGTTTGGAACCAAAGCTATACATGGAGGTCATAAAACTGATGCTGCTACTGGTGCACTAGTAACTCCTATTTATCAAACCTCAACCTTTGTATTTGATACTGCCGAACAAGGGGGAAGAAGATTTGCTTTAGAGGAAGAGGGCTACATCTATACTAGGTTAGGTAATCCTACAAACTCTCAAGTTGAAGAAAAGGTTGCTATATTAGAAGGTGCAGAAGCTTGCGTATCCACTGGCTCTGGTATGGGAGCAGTATCTTCAACTTTATGGACAACATTAAAAGCTGGGGACCATATAGTAGCTGCTGAAACTCTATATGGATGTACTTTTGCCTATATAAATCATGGGCTTACTAGATTTGGTGTGGAGGTTTCTTTTGTAGATACTAGTGATCCTGAAAATGTGCGAAAAGCTATGAAGGAAAATACAAGAGTAGTATATTTAGAAACACCTGCAAATCCAACACTGCTTATTACAGACATTAAAGCAATATCTGATATAGCCCATGAAAAAGAAGACTGTATAGTAATAGTAGACAACACCTTTGCCACACCTTATATCCAAAGACCTATAGAGCTTGGAGCTGACGTTGTTCTTCACTCTGCTACAAAATATCTAAATGGTCATGGAGATGTAATAGCAGGTTTCGTAGCAGGAAAGCAAGAATTTATAAATGAAGTACGTCTCTTTGGGATAAAAGATATGACTGGCTCATGCTTAAGCCCCTTTGATGCATTCTTAATTATGAGAGGCATGAAGACTCTTGAGATAAGAATGGAAAAACACTGCCAAAACGCTATGGAAATTGCTAAATTCCTTGAAAGTCATCCAGCAGTTAAGAAAGTTTACTATCCAGGACTAGAAAGCTTTGAACAATATGAATTAGCTAAAAAACAAATGAAATTACCAGGAGCAATTATTGCCTTTGAGTTAAATGGTGGGATAGAAGAAGGTAAAAAAGTTATCAATAATACTCACCTTTGCAAAACAGCTGTAAGCTTAGGAGATACAGAAACACTAATACAACATCCTGCTTCTATGACTCACTCTCCTTATACGCCTGAAGAAAGAGCAGCTGCTGGTATTAGTGAAGGCCTGGTTAGATTATCCGTAGGTCTTGAAACTTGCAGTGATATAATAAATGACTTAAAAAATGCTTTAGATATGATATTATAAATTTATGATAGAGGATGTTGCTTAACTAAATAAAAAGAGATTCTTCCCTTACGTCTAGTGTGACAGCTTGCAAAGCACGTCATTCTGAAAACGCAAGTCCGAAGAATCTCTTGATTTTTTATATAAAACTATATATTGTATATAATGCAATTGCCCCTTATATTAAAATCTATTTAGATTTTTGTCATAGCTGTTTTCTATAGAGTGAGGGACTTATACCAATTCTTTTTCTAAACACCGTGCTAAAATGACTTTGACTGATAAAGCCACATAATTGGGCTATTTCATTTAATGAATACTGCTTACCCTCAATTAACTTTATAGCTTCTTCAATCTTCTTATCTAGTATATATTCATGTGGAGTTTTTCCAGTTTCCTGCTTAAATATTCTAATAAAGTGATACGGACTTAGATTACATACTTTACACAAGTCCTCAATACTAATATTGCTGTTGTAATATTCCTCGATAAATTCTATAGCTTTGTTTATATGAGGCTTATCTGAATAAACTTTCTTGCTGATTTTACTTGTTATGTTACTATCTATTTCCCTAAGTAACTGTACCGCAATCTGAATACTAAGGCTATCTAACATCAATGTAAAATTAGATAATTTGTTAGTTGCCTCATATATAAACTCTTCTATAGAATTCATAAGTCTTCTACTTACTACATAATTATCTAAGATAAATTGCACATCTGTCTTACCACAGGCATTGTATGCAATTTCCTGCATGAATTTTTTATTAACAACTATTGCTATATATTCTTTTGTGGGGACATCCTCAGTGACTAAAATTGGCTGACCAGGATTCAGTACCATAGCCCTGTTCGCCTTAAATTCATAAACCCTATTTCCTATTTTTGTCGGAGGAGGAGTAACTGTTGGGATTGAAATATGATAATTATTGAAGCAGGATTCTACGTTTGTAATAAATTTATCTGGTTTAGCAATGGATATATTATTGCTTGCGTATATTTTTAAGTCTGAAGTATATTCATCAGGTAACTTCTTAAATAATATATCGTCTAACTTTAACATAGTAACTCCTCCAGTAAATAATTATTAAATTCTATCAACAGTAGAGATCGCATTTAAACATTGCTTTTACCGTTCATAACCTCTATTCATTAACCTGAACACTTATATTAATACTTTTATCTTCCACACTGTATATTACTTGCACATAAGCATTTTCATCTAGTGTTGCATAGTAGCTTTTGGTTGAGTTGTCAGAAAACTCAGAGATGTCATTCTCAAAACCTTTATCCTTTAGCTCTTCTATATACTCTTTAAAGACCTTTTCATCTATTCCTTCTATGCTAATCATAGATAGGTTGTTAGAACTAATTACCGATGTTATATTGCCCTTTTTAAGCTTTGGTAAAAGATTAGCAGCTTTCCCTTCTGGCCATTCAGAACCACCAAAAGTAACTTCTTGCCCATCTTCTTTTATTGTTAGTCCTCCTTTATCAAAATCTATATCAGCCTTGCCACCTGTAATTTTACTTACTACTCCTTCTGTTATTTTTTCCGATATCTTTTCATCTACTTTTTTTCTAATGCCACAGGCTCCTAGAGTAAATAGGATAACAAGTACAAGTATTATTGCTAGGATTCTCTTAACCATTTCTTCCCTTCCTTTCTCAGTTATATTTATAAGCTATACAAATCTGAAATTATACAGGATTTATTACTTCAATATCTTATATTTACCTATAATAGGAAGTTCCTTTACCTTTCCACCAAGCCCATTAACAAGACCTATAATAGCAAATATGAATACTACTACAGTAAAAATGGGCAATAACAACCACCCAATAATTGGTATTAAACTTAAAATAATGCTACCTGCAAAACTTACAATCAATAATATTAACCCTTGATTAGCATGATATTTTGCAAACTTAGAATCTGGGCAAGCTAATAAAGGTAAGAAGAAGATAATATAAGCAAGTCCTGCCATTACCTTGTTTTTTTCAATATCCTCTTGTTCAAAGACTGGAACTGTATCCTTGGTTTGATTGTAATTATTTTGTTCTGTCATTTTAATACCTCCTCATTTTTTCAGTTTATTATATTTTCACTCTTAGTTTACATATTTTCCACTAAAAAAGTAATCACTCTAGGGGTGATTTTAGGCTAGAAACCGCATCATCTCTTGAGTGATTTTTAAATAATGGGGTTGGTCTATTCCATAAGCGCCTATATTGGTAAGTTAACCTTTATATGTTATAATAAGGTTATTACTAAGTATTTTATTAATAGCAATATTCCATATCATAACTTTGATACAAATAATACTTTGAAATAATTTTAATTAGGGGTGTAATATGAAAAAGTTATTATTTGTCTTTATAATTTTATTTTCTATACTTATGATAGTATTAACTGGCTGCAATGAAAGTACAAAAGTGAGCTCGAAAAACCCAATAACTCTAGATCTTTGGCATAATTATGGTGGTCAGCTAAAAGAAACTATGGATTATATGATTGATGAGTTTAACGAAACAATAGGTGCTGAAAAAGGCATCATAATAAATATCACGTCCATCTCAGGAAGTTCAACGCTTCACGAGAAGCTTGTTATGGCTGCAAATGATGAACCTGGAGCACCATCTCTTCCTGACATAACCTCTGCCTACCCTAGAACAGCTCTAGTACTGGCAAAGAAAGGACTTCTTGCTGATCTTAATAAGCAATTTACTTCTGAAGAACTTTCTAAATATATACCAGAATTTATACAGGAAGGGCAAATACAAGATGATGGTCTCTACGTTTTCCCAACTGCTAAGTCTACGGAAGTTTTATTTGTCAATACTTTTTTGTTTGATAAATTCGCAAATGATACTGGTGTTAAGCTAGAGGACTTACAAACATTTGAAGGAATTATAAGAGTAGCTAATCTTTATTATGACTGGACCGATAGAAAAACACCAGATATTGAAAATGACGGTAAGACTTTTTTCATGGCAGATTCCCTTTTCAATTACTCTCTAATAGGGTGCAAACAACTAGGTGGAAATTTTATTGAAGGCAATTCATTTAATCTTACTTCTAATCAATACAATAAGATATGGGAAAATTATTTTGAGCCTGCTGTTTTAGGGCAGGTAGCTATATTTGATGGATATGCAACTGATTTGGCTAAAACAGGGGATATAGTTTGTTCAATAGGATCAACTGCAGGTGTATCTTTTTTCCCTACTACAGTTACATACTCAGATAATACTTCAGAGCCAGTCAAACTTGTTATATTACCGTACCCTATATTTGAAGGCGGTCAAAAAATAGCTATACAACGTGGTGCCGGCATGAGCGTAATTAAGTCAACAGAAGAAAAGGAATATGCAGCAGGTATTTTCTTAAAATGGTTTACAAGTCCTGAAAATAATATTCGCTTTATATCATCAACTGGGTATCTCCCTGTTACAAAAGAAGCTTTTGGTGAAATAATGTCAAAAGAAATAAATAATATACCAAATGAAAATGTTAAAAAACTACTTATGACTTCTAAGCAGATGCAAAAAGAATATACATTTTATATCCCTCCACTATTTGATGGAGTTGATGAATTACAGAAGCAATATGAGAATAAATTAAGGGAAGCCGCAACAAAAGGTAAGCAAGCCTACATTGAACTTCTGATAAACAATGAGTCAGAAACAGCATATAAAGCTGTCTCTAAGAACATGTATAATGATTTTATTAACTGCTTTCCTATAAGATAGAATCTAGAAAGAAGGAATGTTTTAGTTGAAGGGAATATTATCTAGTAAAGAAAAAATTAATATATTAAAGCATAAGCTCCAGAAATCTGCCGAGCTTGGTATACCTATGGGCCAGAGACTTTTTCTATTTTTGATAGTTCTTGTGTTCACTATTATTCTTGGAGTTATTGGAATTCTTATGATAACAGGAACACTTACTGCTGGATTAGTAGAAAGTGAAGAACTTGTTGAAAATGAATTGATACATGCTTATAAAGAAATTAGACAACAATATGGTCAGTTTTCAACTCATGCTATAAATTTTTCAAGGGAATTATCTAGAAGTATTGAAAAAAAAGCAGATGATTTAGGCATATCTTTATCAAACTTACAAGAGCACCCTGAAGCTCTAGAAGAAATCATATCTAATGAGCTTGAACAAGCCTTGTTTTTTCTACAAATATCTAAGGGTAGCGGTGTATTCTTTATTCTAAATGCTACCGTCAATCCTAATCTTGACAATTCACATGATTCAAGAGCAGGATTATATATAAAGAATATGGAGCCTAACATAATTAATTCCTCTTCACCAACTATAATAGTATTACGTGGCTTTCCAAGTATTAGTCGAAACAATTTCCTTTCACTCCATGCTCAGTGGAAAATGGAATTCGACATTAGTAATGCTCCATATTATTATGAACCTATGGTTGAAGCTAATTTACATAAAGGGCTTCCTATGTCTAGGTTATATTACTGGAGTAGTTCATTTGTGTTTCCTAATACTAGCGAGGAAGTAATGCTTTGTTCTGTGCCTTTAATAGACTCAAAGGGTAATGTCTTTGGTGTAGGTGGACTTGAGGTAAGCTCTATGCTTTTTAAGCTAACCCACGCTCCAAATAACCGTGATTTTAAGCGCTTATTCTGTGTTCTGTCACCAGTAAAAAATGAATCCATAGACTTCGATAAGTCTTTGATTGCTGGTAGTTTTTCAGCTAGAGTAATATCAAGAAATGAAAGTATGCTTAGGATAGTTGAAAACAAGAATTCTTTTTATTCATATAAGCAGAATGAAGGTAACTCATATTGGGGAACCCATATGCCTATAAAATTATATCCAGAGGACTCTGTTTTTCATGATGAAAACTGGGTAGTTGCACTTATGATGCCAAATGAAGATATTGTAGCCTCTGTAGCTCAGCTTAATTTGATGCTATTCTCTTTATTAGTTTTGCTTTTTGTGCTGGGTATATTTGCTTCATTTTTCCTAAGCAAAAGATTTATTAAGCCCATTTCTGAGGGTTTGGACATCATAAAATCCTCACATCTAAGTGAGGCACCTAAAACTAAAATTCCCGAGATAGACGATATAATTGATTTCCTTTCTAATAATAGAGAATCAATTGAAAATACAGCTACTGAGGTTTTTTCATTTTCAATACTGGATGAATTTATAGAAAACACTAAGAAACTCTCTCCTGCAGAACGCTCTGTTTTTGACCTCTATGTAAAAGGTCACACAGCAAAAGAAATAGCCGAAATACTCTATATAAGTATAAACACAGTAAAGACTCATAGCAAACGTATTTATAGTAAGCTTAATGTCTCTTCAAGAGATGAACTTCTCTTATATATCAGTATGTTAAAGGAAGTAGGAAAGGAATTTGAATAGCGTAAGAGGCACACTACTCCACATTTAAAATTACTGCCCATAATATTCATTTTAATACATTAATTGGAATATTATGGGCGAAGTAAAAATGTAAACTATTTAATTGATATTAATACAATCTAAAACTAGTTCTATTATTAGCTTATCTATAATAATCGAAGTAGCTTAGGGCATCATTTCTAAAAATGTTCCAATTCTTGTTCCAATCTGTCCCATATCGCTTTGAGAATAATCCGTTTCTATACTTATATAGGGTTTATTCTTCTTTTCAGTTATAAATCTCTTTATGGAGTAGCTCTCAACATTATAAGTATGACATGCCTGAAGTATTACCTCCACAACCCCATCTATTTTATATTCATCAATTACTTTTGAGAGCAAATCTAGCCTATCCTGATTAGGCGACATTACTGAACAAGGTATACTCAAGTATTTTTCTGCTATTGCATCTATAGGATCTTTGCTTTCATCTACCTTTGTATATGTAGCCTTTACTCCGCCACAGTTTTCATAGCATACTACTACTCCACCATTATCCTCTATGGCTTTAATAACCTTTTCAGATGCTCCACCTATAGGGCAACCTGTTACTAATATCCTTGGTGCATTTTCAGATATAGTTCTCTTGCCTGATTCATATTCTTTTCTAATATTTGCTGTAAGCTCTCTTAGATTATTTATATTTTCTTTTATATCCATCTTAAACTGCGAACCATAAAGAACTTTCTGCATTTCTAATCCACTCATTGGTGGTGGACATAATTTGCCTAACTCATAAAACTCTTCTTTTGCTCTTCTTTCTTCGTTTACAACTTTTATTGCTTCTTTCAACTTTTCTGTGGTAATCTCTACTCCAAACTCACTCTCTATGCGTTCCTTTAGTTTTATCACTTCATTCTTCCATAGTCTTAGTGACTCTTCATCTTTATTATTCTGTGGAAGCTGCATTACATGAACATGCTTTATTTCACCAAGTAATTCATACATTTTTTTCTTTCCATCACAGGTAGTTTCTCCAACTATTAAATCTGAAAAATAAAAATAAGGACACTTATCAGTTATAGCAAACCCATAGCTCGATTTAATTAAAGGACAAAGATTTCTAGGCAAATCACGTTCCGCATCTTGTATAGGTTCTTCACTAGTGCCACAAAGACTTACAGATATAGCTCCTGCTGCTTCCATTATTTCCTTAGGAGTATAAGTACAAAATGTACCAACTATCTTTTTCCCCTGTTCTTTGTAGCCTTTTACTTTAATAAATCCTTCCTGTCTAGCTTCATCATATTCATTAAACAATTTAGGTAAATCGTGCATCCACTAAACCTCCTATATCTTCTCTATTATATTTGTTAGCTTCTAGCTTATTAGACCTGTATGACATAGCTACTTCCTTTATATTTGTTACTGATTTAACAACACACTAAAAATATAACACATTTATGTCAATTCTTATTATTGTAAATATCTATAATTAAATCTATATTTATAGGTATCTCTATGCGGGCATTAAAATAGCTGTTTAAAAAAACAGCTATTTTAAAATTATTCTATGGGTTTTTCATAACCACTTTTTCTTTCTCATAAAAATATATAAGCCAAAACTTACAACAATCATAATTCCAATAACTATTGGATAACCGTATTTCCATTGTAACTCAGGTATATTTGTGAAATTCATTCCATATATGCCTGTTATTACAGTTAATGGTGCAAAAAATGTAGCTATAATTGTTAATCGCTCACTTATTCTATTTCTCTCTGTAGATATTGTACTATCATATAGATATTGAAGATTGTTAATCCTCTCCGCTAAATCTGTTATAAAATCATATAGCTTATTTAAGCGTATATCTATATTCTTGAAGTATTTAATATACCCCGTTGCAATAAACTCATTTTCATTAACTACTATTTGATCTCCTATGTATAATAGAGGACGAAGGCTTCTTTTCATTGTATTGACTACTAAGCGGTAATGATTAATCCTTGCTAGCTTTTCTTGATTCGCCTCTTGTATAATCAAATGCTCTAATATTTGTATCTTACTTTCCATTTCTTCAAGTGTTGAAAACAGATCAGTCAATAGCCTATCAAATATTATATAATATGCTCTACTAAGTCTGCCTTCTATCTTATATGACTTTTCAAGCTTTTGAAATATACTTTCCATTATGTCTTTTCTGAGGACACTTTCCTGGTCTAATACCAATATAAGATAGTTTTCCCCAAAATATATATTAAGCTCTTCAAATACTAAATTTTCTTCTATTAAGTAAAAATAATTCAAGTTTATATAGTCATAATTATCGTAAATTTCCATTTTAACATAATCATCAAAATGGATACACTCTTCAATAGTTTCTGGGGCAAAGTCAAATATATTCTGAATTTCAAGTATTTCTTTTCCTGAGCATACTATGAAATAAATGTTGTCTTTATTATACCAATTCTCAGTAAGTTCCTGTTCCTCAATAACTTCATTAGTAAGATTGAATATATTCATATTATATCTCCTTATCTAGCTACTACATAAGGGACTTTCAGTGAATCCACAGTTTTGGAATAAATTTTTTCTTTTTTGCTATTATAAACCTTCTACTCTTTCAACTGACTCCATATAATGAGAAATAAGTACCTTTATATATCCATTAAACATTTTATTTACTTCTTCATTGCCTGTATCTACTAAGAGAGGTCGCCCTTTTAATGACATAAGTTTGTTTTTAGTCGCAATAACACGTATATTCTCTTTTCCTACTTTCCTTATAACCTCTGCACTAATTTGCTGATTTCCTCTTCCAAATATATAGCCTTGACCACCTATAACAGTAACTATTATTTTAGCCTTATTTCCTTCGATAATATCTAGGATTTGCTTTTCGTTCACATCAGATGCAACTAACTCTTTATTTTTTACAATATCTATTCCTAATAGGGTATTAGGTAGTCCTAGTCTTTCCATTATAGGTCTAGTAGATGTTCCAGAACCAATTATATAATATACATCAGGTTCCATATCCTCAACGATTTTTTCTGCAATGCCTTCTAGTGCATCTTCCTCAGAACCTATACCACTAGACTTACTTGTTTGAACTAGTTCAGGCTCTAGAGGTATTCTCATATATCCATATAACCTTGCAGTCACTATGCCTTCTCTAAATGCTTCTTCATCTATATCCATTACTTCTACTTCTTTAGTCTTCATGTCTTCATTTTGAAAATATTTTAAAACAATTTCCCCTGCTGCTTTAGGATGACTTGCATATACTGCTGAATGAATCTTAACTCCTGCTGGAATCCCAATAACAGGTACCTGTGTGCCTATTGCATTGTAGATGTTACGTGCTGTACCATCTCCTCCAGCAAAAAGTATTATATCTACTCCCTCAGCTAACATTTTTTTCGCTGCCTCTTCTGTATCTTCAGGCCCAAAACTATCTTTCTTTTCACTTAGAACTATTGGTTCAAATCCTAACTCTAGTGCTTCTTCTTCTCCCATACTACCAGGATAAGTGAATATCTCAAGCTTATCTTTAATTGGCAGCAAGGATTCTAAGGCTTTTTTTGCCTTGATTGGAGATTCAGGTATAGCTCCTAGACTGAGGGCCTTTTCTAATACTTCCTTACCGTCAGTACCCTTAAGTCCTACTCTTCCTCCCATTCCTGCAATGGGATTGACTATAAATCCTAGCTTCATAAAATTCACCTCTTTTAAATATTTTTCAAAACTTTTCTCTATTTTATTAACCTATACCTTTATTACAGTTTCATCATAACTCTTACAGAAACTTAACCTTAGTATATTATAGTACCTACAGTTTTTCAATCTGCCCCCTTCTTTTATTATGCCGTTTTTTGATGAAAATCCTATATGCCTAAGCCCATAAAAAATAAATTATTATAACTCTAAAAGTTATTATCATTTATCTTCTTAGTCCATGAGACATAGCTACTGAACCAATAACAAAAAGTCATCAGTAAAAATATAGATATAAAATTCAAATGACCTATTAGTCTACACTTCTATTTCATCTCTAAAAATAACACTCTCTGAAGGTAATATAATTATACCCTCAAAGAGTGCTTCTTATTTAAAGCTTTATTTTATATATTATTAGGCTGCAAACTGACTGTTATAAAGCTCTGCGTAAAAACCATTTTTAGCCATAAGTTCTTCATGACTTCCTTGTTCTATTATATCTCCATCTCTCATAACTAAAATTAAATCTGCATCTCTTATAGTCGAAAGCCTATGAGCTATAATAAATGATGTTCTTCCCTTCATTAAGTTTTCCATAGCTTTTTGTATCAATATTTCTGTTCTAGTATCTACAGAAGATGTAGCTTCATCTAATATGAGAATCCTAGGATCAGAGAGAATCGCTCTAGCTATTGTTAAAAGCTGCTTCTGTCCTTGAGAAATATTGTTAGCTTCCTCGTTAATAATCATATTATATCCTTCTGGCAAGGTATGAATAAACCTGTCTGCATGAGCAGATTTAGCAGCTTTTATTACTTCCTCATCTGTTGCATCTAATCTTCCGTATCTTATGTTATCCATTATACTACCTGAGAAAAGCCATGTGTCTTGAAGAACCATACCAAAATTATCTCTTAGATCTTCTCTTGTAAATTTACTGATATCATGACCATCTATTAAAATTCTTCCTTCATTCAATTCATAAAATCTCATTAATAGTTTAACTATGGTAGTCTTTCCTGCTCCAGTAGGTCCTACTATAGCAACCTTTTGCCCTGGCTTTATGTCTGCCGAGAAGTTATTTATTATTATTTTGTCCTTGGTATATCCAAACTTAATGTTTTCAAAAGTTACTCTTCCCTCTACATTTTCTAGTTTAACAGGAACTTCAGCTTCCTTAATTTCTTCCTCTTCTTCTAAAAACTCAAATACCCTCTCAGCCGCAGCAACTGTTGACTGAAGAACATTACTGATTTGAGCTACCTGTGTTATTGGTTGAGTAAAGCTTTTTATATATTGAATGAATGAAAGTATGTCTCCCACTTCTATAGTCTTCTTAATAGCATACCAGCCACCTAAGATTGAAACAACAACATATCCTAAATTCCCTATAAAGGTCATTATAGGCATCATCATACCAGAAAGAAACTGCGCCTTCCAAGCAGAATTGTAGAGTTCTCCATTTATCTTCTTAAACTCCTCTATTACCTCTTCTTCTGCATTAAAGGCCTTCATTATATTGTGTCCACTGTAGACTTCCTCTATATGACCATTAACTCGTCCAAGAGACTCCTGTTGAGTCTTGAAAAATTTCTGTGATCTTTTAACTACCCCTAAGACCAAAACCATTGAAATAGGCAATATTAAAATCGCAGCAAGAGTCATCTGCCAGCTTATAGAAATCATCATTATCAGAACTCCTACAAAAGTAACAGCAGAAGTTATTATCTGACTCATACTTTGATTTAAAGTCTGACTAATAGTATCTACATCATTTGTAACTCTTGATAATACATCTCCATGAGATACTGAATCAAAGTATTTAAGCGGAAGTCTATTTATCTTTTCAGTTATTTCCTTTCTTAGATTATATGATACCTTCTGTGAAACTCCAGCAACTATAACTCCTTGTATAAAGGAAAAGAGTGATGATGCTACATATAGTCCTATTAGGAGAAGAATTATATTTAATATATACTGAAAGTCAATTCCTCCACCAGTAGCTCCTGATACTTTAGATACTAGACCTTCAAATATTTTAGTTGTTGCTTTACCAAGAATTTTAGGTGCCCTAATGGTAAAGATTGTACTTCCTATGGCAAATAGCATTACTATAATTAGTTTTAGTCTATAGGGCTTAAGGTATCTGAGAAGCTTAGAGAAAGTTCCTTTAAAATCTTTAGGCTTCTCGCCTCCACCCATCATATGACCATGACCTCTTCCTTGTTGTGGTCTCTTTACATTGTTTGTGCTCATATGGCAAGTTCCTCCTCTGATAGTTGTGACAGAGCTATTTGCTTATATACGCTACAGTTCTTTAAAAGCTCCTTGTGTCTACCCATACCTACTATTTTTCCTTCATCTAGAACTATAATGTTTTCAGCATTCATTATAGTACTTATTCTCTGTGCAACTATTAGTACAGTTCTATCCTTTATTTCTTTACTTATAGCCTTCCTTAAAGCTGCATCTGTTTTAAAGTCAAGTGCTGAGAAGCTATCATCAAAAATAAGAAGTTCTGGTTCCTTAGCTAAGGCTCTAGCAATTGATAGTCTTTGTCTTTGACCACCTGATACATTGACTCCTCCCTGAGCTATTTCAGTTAAAATTCCCTTTTCTTTTTGGTCTATAAATTCTTTAGCTTGGGCTATTTCTATAGCCTTTAAAACACTTTCATCTGTAACATTAGCATTTTTACCATACTTTATATTGCTTTCTATAGTTCCTGTAAATAAAACTCCCTTCTGTGGTACATATCCTATTCTTTCTCTCAAGTCATGAAGCCTTATATCTCTTATATCTATTCCATCTAATAGTATTTGACCTTCTGTTACATCGTAAAATCTTGGAATCAAGTTAATAAGAGTAGACTTACCACTTCCTGTACTTCCGATAAATGCTGTAGTTTCTCCAGGTTTTGCAGTAAAAGTTATGTTTTCAAGAACATTTGCTTCAGCTCCTGGATATTTAAAACTAACATTCTTGAACTCCAATAATCCCTTAGCGTCCTTTCCAAATTCCTTAGGATTAATAGGCTCTTCTATTGAAAGCTCCTTGTTCAATATTTCTGATATCCTTCCAGCTGATACAGAAGCTCTTGGCAGTAATATTGATACTACTGATATCATAAGGAATGACATGATTATCTGCATTGCATACTGCATAAATGCCATCATATCTCCAACTTGTATTACTCCTTTGTCTATTTCATGAGCACCTATCCATACGATTAATAATGTAACTCCATTCATAATTAACATCATAGTTGGCATCATCATAGCCATTGTTCTAGATATAAATAGGTTGGTTTTAGTTAAATCTTTATTTGCATTGTCAAATTTCTTTTCTTCATATTTCTGAGTATTAAAAGCTCTGATTACCAGCATTCCAGTAAGAGATTCTCTCATTACTTGATTTATCTTGTCAACTAGCTTTTGTAGTTTTTTGAATCTAGGCATAGCTACTGCAAATAATACTATAATTAATGTAAGTATAGCAACAACTCCTACTGCAACTATCCATGCCATAGATGTATTTGTCCTTAGAGTTCTAATAACCCCACCTACCCCTAATATAGGTGCATAGAACACCATTCTCAACATCATTATCATAAACATCTGCACTTGTTGTATATCATTTGTAGTTCTAGTTATTAAAGATGCTGTTGAAAAATCATCAAATTCTCCATTTGAAAAGGCAGTTACTTTCTTGAAAACCTTAAATCTCAGGTTTCTTCCAAGTCCAGATGAAACCCTTGAAGATAAAAGCCCCACCAATATTGCTGCTAACATACTTAAAAGTGAAATAATTAGCATCACTCCGCCTATATAGAATATATAGTTATACTGAATCTTGCTAATATCTATCCCCATGTCTTCATATTGGGTTTTAATGTAGTTAATTGCAGACTGATTAATTATTGACTCAGGCAAACCTTCAAATTGCTTATTTATTTCAGTCATCATTACATCAAATTGCTCCTTTGGAGCGTTTTTTATTATCATGAAAAGATCTGTTCCTTCAGGTAAGTTAGCAAAATGACTACTTCCCATATCCTCTGCTGATACACCTTGTGGAACTCCTTTTTCAATACCTGCTACAGTTAGTAGTGCTTTACCGAAAAAGGAATTGATTTTTTCTATATCTTCTTTGTTTTTTGTATTTAACATATATACAGCTTCTTTTTCCAATGAAGGATACTTTTTAACAAAATCCTTGTGTTCTTTTTCTGTTAAACTATCCCCATTTGCATTTATTAACTTATAGCTACTGTCTACAAGATTTCTTTCTTCATCATTTAAAAATAATCTGATTTTTTCCATTTCTGTATCTTTAATTACCTTTGGTACTGCATTTTCTATTCCATTTTGCTGAATCCCTACATTAACTATATTTGACATATAGTCAGGAAGAGCAAGCTCTGTACTAGCTTGAAGGAAAAGTAATCCTATAATGATTAGTATCGATATAGTAAATGGCTTGAACTCTTTGAATAATTTAAGCATAGTGCCCTCCTTTTTTTGACAACAGAAAATCCTATTTTAATTTTTTTATATAACAGGACCTTCTGTCAGTAAATTTTTTTGTCAATGATTTTTTGCAAATTACTAAAATCTTTGATTTCGTGCAATTAGCTTTATAACGACTAACAAAATATTAGTTTTTCAATAAATGCTTTATTTTTTTGGATCTGAAATATCTCTTTTTTTAACCTTTGCCCTACAACAAAGTTATTCCTTATCATTTACTGCAGCTAGATTAGCCCTCATTTGCATAAATAGCCTTCTTAAAATTATTTTTTCCTCTACTGTAAAGTTTCCGAAGCACTCTTCCTCAAGCTTTTGGGTTATTTTTATTGCCTTATTACAGGTTTCTCTACCTTCATCTGTAATATATACCCTAGTAACTCTTTGGTCCTCAGTATCCTGGTATCGTCTTATTAAGTTTGCCTTCTCCATCCTCCTAAGCATTACTGTTACAGTAGAAGGTTTTACATCTAACTTAGTCGCTATCTCACTTTGACTTAAGCCATCCTCTTTATTCAGAACAAATAATAAGTGCGGCTGCCCTGGATATACTCCAATTTCGTCAAAAAGTACATGAGTGCGATAAAAATGAAGTTTAAGTATTTCTAAAAAAATATAATATAGAGAATCTTTATGAAAATATTCCATAATAACCTCCTAATTTAATTAGTCGACTAAACATATTTTAAATAATATCACTATAATAGATATTAGTCAATATTTCTCTAAAATATAATTACACCTTCATATTGTTATCAAAATAAGTTTTAGTTAGCCGACTAAATAAAATCTTGTATATGAATATACAAAAAAACTTTGTTTAAACTCGCTTAAAGAAAGCCTCTTTATATAAGGAACATAAAAATAGGACCTTACTATTGAGCATAAAAATAAAAAAGTTAATCTAGATAATTATCTAAATTAACTTTTTTGACTGCTTAATTAATGCTAATGTCTTCTTTTGTATTAAAATAATCCTTTTATTATAATAGTTAGCCCTAAAATTGCTAAGGGAACACCAAGAATTGCACCAATCACAGTTAAGCTTAATACTATACCTAAAATTATAAAAACAACACCTAAAATAATAGCTACTAATCTTCCAGTTATTTTTATAATGCCTTCCACTAGTTTGGCTAACGCAATGAAGGGAAGTAATAATATTTTCATCTGACCGCCTCCATATCTACTTAAAATATGCAAATTATTATGCAAATTATATAATACTACTCTATTTTTATTATAATTATACCATAATCAGGTACTCAAATTATTCTAGTTACAAACATTAAAAATACCTACAGAAGGCGTTTATTGATTCACCAGCTATAGGTATTTTTAATGTTCTCTAAAATTTATTTATTCTCTTTAAGATAATTAGTTATTTCATATTCGTTAAGTTTTTCTTGATACCATTCTTGATATGCTTGAGGAATTTTACTATCAAGGAGCATATCTTTTATCTTATCCTTGCTTTCTTCATAATTAGCTTCCTTGGCTTCTTTTTTATCTTCTACTTTAATTATATGGTATCCAAAATCAGACTTAACAGGCTCACTGATTGCATCTATTTCTAATGAAAAAGCTGCCTCTTCAAAGCTTGGAACCATTTGTCCTCTTCCAAAATAGCCTAAATCTCCACCAGATACTTTACTACCTTCATCTGTTGAATATTCCTTAGCTAATTCTGCAAAATCTTCACCAGTTGATAGCTTTTCCTTGATTTCTTTAGCTTCTTCTTCTGTCTCAACTAAGATGTGACTAGCTTTTACTTGCTCTTTTTGTTCAAATTCTTCCTTGTTTGCTTCAAAGTATTCCTGCATTTCTTCTTCTGAAATTGAAATACTAGGTTCAAGGAGTCTTTTAATCTGCGTATTAGTAGTAATATTCTTCTTTATATCATCTAATGAATATCCATAATACTGCATAGCTTGATTAAATACTTCTTCTCCACCATAATTAGATATTATTTCATCAATTTCTGCCTGAATCTCTTCTTCTGAAATGCTGATTTTTTGCTTCTCTGCTTCAATAGTTATAATTTTTTCTGAAATCAATGCATCTAATACTCGATCACCGTTTTCTGCAACTAAGTATTCATATAGCTCGTCCTTAGTAATGACATGGTCATTTATCTTAGCTACAATTTCTCCATCTGCTGCCTGCTTACTTTGACAACCTGTCATGCTGAAAACAAGCACTAACGAAACTACTAATAATATGCTCTTCCAGTTTTTTTTGCTTACCAATTTTTTAGTCATAATTACCTCCAAAGTTTAAATTTACAGAAAGGAATTTTTACAATACAAATTATTAAATTTCCCATCCATATAATATACTTATTTTATATCATAAAAACATTAAAAAGTCTTGCCTTATCTATTCTACAATAAAATTGTGAACTAATTGTGAAAAAACTATAAATTATTTATAATTTATAAATTATATACTGAGAAATCCTCATTTAGTTTTGGCTTAAGAATTCGCTATTTATATTAAGTTCTTTTTATAATTGAACTTTTACATTTGGGACAGGTTATTCTAATCTTGCCTTTCCCTTTAGGAACTCTAAGCTGTTGATTACATTGAGGACACCTATAAAAACGATGTGTCTTATGTTCCTTAAAACGTTTTAAAAGCGTATTTATCCTTGCTCTTATAGGACTTAACCATTGTAAAAATCTCATGTTTTCTTGATACCTTTTATCAATATTTCTTGACAAAATTCTCATGTACGATAGGGCTAAGACTAAAATTCCAAGTACATTGATAATATCTAAACCTGTAATTGAACTTATTATTAACAGTATCAATGTCAGTATTAACATAGCTTTTGATAGCTGATCTACGCCATATCGACCTATCATCATTCTTTGAAGCCAATTCATTCCATTTACTCCTCCTATAAGTCTATTATAAATGTCTTATATATTAAAATACTAATTATTATGTTATATTTTATCACATACTTTGTCAATTTGCTTGCAACTTAACAAAAGTCATATTTTCGATAATATAGCCATTAGATTGCCTATATATTATCTAAGTGTTTTTAGAACATTATACGGTGGGTTTAATATAATGATAGTAATTAATTTAATAAAACACTCTAAAAAATAATAGTTAGTAGATAAGCAAGTGAGAACCTTTGTCTACTAATGTTATTTGTGAAGATGAAAATAGAGTTTTAATAAAAAATAAAATTAGTATAGGATGGTAATATGGAAAAGATTGTTCTTAAATTCGGCGGAACCTCATTAAGGGATGAAAAATCAAGAGCTGCTCTACTTAATCATGTAAAAAAGTATAAAAATAATGGTTATCAAATCATTGTTGTTGTTTCAGCTATGGGTAGAGCAGGCGAGCCTTATGCTACTGACTCATTGATTAGTCTCTTAGCTAATATTAGTGAAGCTATGGATCCAAAGAAAAAAGACCTTATAATGTCCTGTGGAGAAATTATATCTAGTGCTGTCATTGCACATCTGTTTGATGTTAATGGCATACCAGCAGAAGCCCTTACAGGCTTTCAAGCAGGGATTTATACTAATAAAACTTTTAATGATAGTGATATTTTACACATTGATACATCCAAAATAACACGTTGCCTAGATGATGGAAAAGTAGTTGTTGTAGCTGGCTTTCAAGGTATAACAGAAGACATGGAAATAACTACCTTAGGTCGAGGCGGAAGTGATATTACAGCTGTTGCATTAGGTGGGTATTTGAATGCTAAGATAGTTGATATATTTACTGATGTTCCCGGTGTAGCAGTAATAGATCCTCATATAATTTCATATACAAGTTATCAGAAAAAAATTTCTTATTCAAATATGTATAAGCTGGCTTGTAATGGTACAAAAGTCATTCATCCAAGGGCAGTGTCTACAGCTGAAAAGTTTAATATACCTATTTGTGTACGCTCTACCTTTTGTGAAAATTCAGGAACACTTATCTTTAATTATGAAAATCAAAACGAAAGCATAATAGGGATTTCAATAGACAAAGACTATACATATAGTAAAATAGAAAAAACACAGGAAAATAATATAACTTTCCCTAACAATACTTCAATATTGCACAAAGATAAAGAAGATTTTATAAGCTTATATTATAGTAATAATAATTTCATAAAAAATATTGAAGAGAGTATGGC
This sequence comes from Proteiniborus sp. DW1, assembly GCF_900095305.1. Lineage (NCBI taxonomy): Bacteria > Bacillati > Bacillota > Clostridia > Eubacteriales > Proteiniborus > Proteiniborus sp. DW1. The sequence continues at coordinate 27,876 of NZ_FMDO01000056.1, forward strand.
TACCATATACAAATATCCTGTCACTAAGATAATGATGCTTTACAACTCTAGACTTAGAGATACTATTAAAACTGACTTAGAAAATAGTTTTTCAGAAGTTAAATTATCTCCATTAGACATTTTCTGGTTTGATGATAATGTAACACTATTTGTACACAATAATGATATAAGTGTATTTGCTGAAGTTCTTTACAAGATTTATAATGGCTATAGTTCACATTTATCTAATATATAATTAGTTTATTATAGTTGTCCTCCTATTAAGGGTTCATCACTTAATCTAATATATAAATAAAAATAGGATTATTGGTATGAAATCAATCTGTGAATGACAATACCAATAATCCTATTTTTTTCTATTCAAACATCCCAAGTATAAATATACCTATCATAACAACAGCAATTACTGCATATTGCTTAAATGTTAACTTCTCCTTAAGGAAAATCCTTCCTAATATAACCGAAACTATACTATAAGACGCAATCATTGGTGCTACCACAACTGAGTTTGTATCTAGTGCATAAACATAGAAAAACTGTCCTGCTGTTTCAAATATTGCAGCCAATGCCTTATCCTTTTCTTTAAAAATCTCAAATTTTTGTTTTTTAATAGCCACAATATAAATTAGAGCTAGAATTCCACAGATAAGAAATGTTAATTCATATGAGATTAGAGCTTCTTCTGGACTCATAAGATTACTAAGGTAAACATCATCTAAAAAGGTTCCTAGTGCATCTATTACTGCATAGAGTATGGGGAATATAAGTGCTACTGCACCTAATTTGTATTTCCTATCTATAAATATTTTATTCTGCTTCGCTTCTTCCTCAGCTAACTTTCTTTGAATAATAGAAATTGCAATAAGACCAAGCGTTATCATTGACACTCCAACAAGCTGCATTGCATTCATTGTTTTGCCTAAAACTATAAAGGCGAGTATTCCTGCTATGGCTCCTGAAGTATTACTTACAGGTGAGTTAATGGAAACCTCAAGATATCTGAGTCCCACATATCCTAAAGCCATTGATAATATATACATGGAAGAAACGGGCAGATATTTTATAATGTTAAATACATCAAACTGCCAATCCATCTTGTTTAGTTCAAATACAGCTTGTATTCCCATAACCAAACCAACCATAATGACTATCCTTAGATGACTGTATCTATCCTTAGGGTCAGTACCCTTTTTATAAAAAAGATCAGCTGTTCCCCAAAAAAGTATTGTAAATACTGCGGCTATGTACCATGAAAAAATCATAATTTCCTCCTTGTTATAAATTTAGGTTTAGCAATATTATTTTAGAGGCATTCTTGCACATTGTCAACAAAAAAAGAATTATTACCATGAAATACATATCCTATTAAAGCACATCTCCTAAAATTCAGCATAAGATAAAATATAACCAAGAAAGGTGGGAGCAATATGAACAATTATTATAGTCCCTATCCATGCCCTTATTACAATAGTACACAAATGTATGCTTCTAATATATATAATCCTTACGGCATATATCCATACCCTAACTGGTCATACTTCCCCGTGTATAACCCTAACCTCTGGAATCACATTATAAACTTGAGAGATTATGGCCCAGAGCCTTTTGTAGTAAATATTGAAGAAGCTACTGAACAAAATACTAATTTCCGTCTAGCATTATGGACAGGTAAGCATTTACAGTTAACCTTAATGAGTATTGGTGTTGGAGAGGACATAGGTTTAGAAATGCATCCTAACGTTGATCAATTTATACGCATTGAAGAGGGTGAGGGTATTGTTAGAATGGGTGATAGAAGAGACAACTTAGACTTTCAAGCAAGGGTTTATGATGATTTCGTAATCATAATACCTGCTGGCAAATGGCACAATCTAATCAATACTGGTCGTAAACCAATAAAACTATATTCAATTTATGCACCACCAGAGCATCCACATGGAACAATCCATGAGACTAAAAAGGATGCTGAGGAGGACCATAACCATTAATGCTACAATAATACCTTTTATGAATTCTTTTGATTAGCCTTCTATACAGCTAGTTTTTATAGAAGGCTTTTTCAACCCTTTACTAGTATATCAAAATATATATCTTGAATAACTGTGCCCTTTATTCTAATTCTACTACTCCAGTATTTAATGCATAGTAGCGTCCCTTTTGCTTCATTAACTCGTCATGACTACCACGTTCTATAATTTCTCCATGCTCTAACACCATTATAGCATTAGAATCACGTACTGTAGATAGTCTGTGTGCAATGACAAAAGTAGTTCTCCCCTCCATTAATTTATCCATACCTTCTGAGATTAGTTTCTCTGTTCTTGTATCTATAGAAGATGTTGCCTCATCAAGTATGAGTATAGCTGGATTAGCAACTGCTGCTCTGGCTATAGAAAGTAGCTGACGTTCTCCTTGAGATAAGTTTTGACCATCTACTGTAAGCATTGTGTCATAGCCTTGTGGCAGATTTTTTATAAAGTAATGGGCATTAGCAAGCTTAGCTGCTTCTTTTATTTCCTCGTCAGTAGCATCAAGTCTACCATATCTAATATTATCTGCAATAGTTCCTTCAAATAGATGAACATCCTGAAGTACTACACTCATTGTACTTCTCAAATCATACTTCTTAATACGTTTTATATCTATTCCGTCGTAAAGTATAGTTCCATCATTTATCTCATAAAATCTATTAATTAAATTTGTAATAGTAGTTTTACCTGCACCAGTGGAGCCTACAAGTGCAATTTTTTGTCCAGGCTTTGCATAAAGGCTAATGTTCTTTAAAACTGTTTTTTCTGGTAAATAGCCGAAGTCTACATCTTTAAAGCTAATAAATCCTCTAAGCGGTACTTCCTCGTATTCACCGTTTTCCTTTGGAACTCTCCAAAACATCTTATTTTCTTTTTCATCCTTTACAAGCACAACATCTCCTTTGTCAACTTCCACACCTTCATCTAGTACATTAAATATTCTTTCAGCACCTGCTAAGGCTGCAAAAAGAGTATTTAATTGATTAGATACTTGTGTCATTGGTCTTGAGATTGTTCTTGTATATTGTAAGAATGATGCTATATTACCTATACTCATTCTTTTCGTTATTACTAGTAAAGCTCCCACCATGGATACTAAAGCATAAAGTACATAGGATAAGTTCCCCATAATAGGCATTATCATAGAACCATAAGTAGATGCCTGAGTACTAGCTATACGTAGGTCCTCATTTCTTCCTTTAAAATTTTCTATAGCTCGATTTTCGTAATTAAAAACTTTAACTACCTTTTGGCCTGACATCATCTCTTCTATATATCCATTCATATCTGCTAAAGCTGCCTGTTGAATTCTGAAATTCTTAGCTGATTTTTTACCAACATATTTCATAGAATATAGCATAACTATAAGCATAACTATCACTACTACTGTAAGTATTGGACTAAGGAGCAGCATCATAGCAAAGGTACCTATTACTGTTACTATTGATATTAAAATCTGTGATACACCTTGTTCCAGAGATTGGGTTAGCATATCAACATCATTAGTAAATGTAGACATCAGTTCCCCGTGGGAATGGGTATCAAAATATGAAATAGGTAGCTTTTCCATATGTGAAAACATATCTTCACGGATTTTATGAACAGTTCTTTGTGATAGTCTTACCATGTATAGGTTTCCTAAATATTGACCAAGGGCAATAAATACAACAATCCCGCCCATAATAATAAGATATCTTACAAATAGAGTCATATCATTTCCTTCAACCAATGTGTCAATAATAGGGCTTAACATACCATTAGCTGCTATCTCTGCAATTGAACCAAGAATAATAAAGAATATTCCTCCAAAAAATATTGCTTTGTTATATTTAAAGTAGCCAAATAGCCTAACTAAAGTCTTCATTGGATTATTGGGACGTAGCTGTCGATGGCCGTTTTGTTTTTTCATTCTCCGACCACTCCTTTCTGCTGTGATTCGTATATCTCCCTATAGATAGGTGATATTTTCAATAAAGTTTTATGGTCTCCGAATGATTCTATTTCCCCTTCATGCATTACAATTATTCTGTCAGCATGTTGAATAGAAGAAATTCTTTGAGCAATTATAATTGTAGTTACGTGACCTAACTCTTCTCTAAAAGCCTGCTGAATTTTTGCATCTGTAGTCATATCTACAGCACTTGTAGAGTCGTCAAGTATTATAATCTTAGGTGACTTTAGCAAAGCCCTAGCAATGGTAAGTCTCTGCTTCTGACCACCAGAGAAGTTGTCGCCGCCCTGTTCAACTCTATGGTCTAAGCCATCCTCATACTTTGAAACAAATTCCCAAGCCTGTGCTTGTTTAAGTACATTTATTATTTGCTCATCTGTAGCATCTTCACTTCCCCATTGCATATTTTCACGAATGGTGCCTGAGAACAATGTATTTTTCTGCAGAACAAATGCTACTTGATCACGAAGTGCTTTAATATCATATTTTCTAACGTCTATACCTCCAACAGTAATTGAGCCTTCTGTTACATCATATAACCTAGGTATCAACTGAACTAATGTAGATTTAGAAGAACCAGTAGAACCAATAACGCCAAGAATTTCACCAGATTTTACACTAAAGTTAATATGATTTAATACATTTTCTTTGCTTCCTGGATAGCGGAAACTAACATTATGGAAACTAATAGAACCATCTTCTAATTTCTCCACAGGCTGATCAATTTCCTTAATCTCTGATTCAGTATTAAATACCTCAGAAATTCTGCTTACTGAAGCTGAGCCTCTTAATAATTGCATGAAAAACATTGAAATCATCATAAGTGACACCAGAACTTGAGTAATATATGTTATGAAGGATATTAACTCTCCACCACCCATTGTTCCTACAGTCACCTGCTTTCCACCAAACCATAGTATTGCTATGATTGTAGAATATATTATTAAATTTAAAGCAGGCATAAGTAAAATGATTAGTGAAATTGCTTGAAGTGCTGTATTTCTCAAAAAGTCATTTCTAGCTTTAAATTTTTCTTCCTCATGTTTTTGTCTATTAAAAGACTTTACAACTCTTATGCCAGTTAAGTTTTCTTGTATGATACTATTTACTCTGTCTACACTAGTCTGTAATTTTAGAAATAGCGGTCTAGCTTTATACAATATTATACTAATAATTATACCTGTAATTGGTATTGCCACTAGAAATACTCTTGTCAATGACGGATTTATTGTTCTAGCCATAATAAGAGCAAATATCATCATAAAGGGAGCCCTTACAGCCATACGCAAACTCATCATAGTAACCTGACCTATAGTATTACAATCATTAGTTAATCTTGTTATAAGAGAAGATACTGAGAACTTATCAAGATTCGCAAAGGAAAACCCTTGAACTCTCTTAAAAGCCTCTTGTCTGATTTCAGCAGCAAATCCATATCCTGCTCTAGCTCCAGCAAAAGAGCTAAGTACACCAAAAGTCATGGCAAGTATCGCAGATATTATCATTATAATACCTATTTTCACTATATACTGAATATCCTGATTTACTATTCCAACATCTACTATTCGTGACATAAGATAAGGAATAATTATATCAGCTAAAACTTCTAGTATCATTAATATAGGGCTAAGAATTGCAAAGACTAAATATTTTTTCATAAATGGCAATAAATTTTTCAAATATATCTCTCCTACTCTATTATGTCATCTAAGTCATTATGAATATCCATATTTGTTAAATTATGATTTAACTTTGCTAAGACTTCATTAAGCTTTGACAACTCTTCTTGGCTAAAGCCTTTAAACATGTCCTGATATATTTTAACTACATAATCCCTATAGTCATCTATCATGGACTTTCCTAATTCTGTTACAACCAGTCTGTTATATCTCATATCTGATTCCAGAGGAACTTGTTCAATCATTTTAAGATTTATTAATCTTTTAACTGCACCACTCATGGCCCCTTCAGTAAACCTCATTATTTTTGCTAATTCTTTTTGACTTGCATCAGGTTTCTTATCAATAAGCATAGTTAAAAATAAAAGACCAAAGGTTAGTCCATATTCATCAACTTTATGTTGCAGTATCTGAGTTATCTTTTGATAAGTCTCTCGTAATTGCATTGCTACATCGGTTTCAATCATATTTTACCTCCATTACTTTAATGCTAAACTATTTCTACAATACTTTAATGCTAAACTATTATTTATATCTTGTCAATAAGTGTTTTAAAACTTCTTTATGGATAAAAAAATGGTTTTGTAAGAAGAGTTTTATAAGAAGTAATTGATAATGCTTTTATTAGTATCAGCAATTACAACTCTCTTATATAATGGCTTACATAATGAAACCCTGTTTATTTTATTGTAAATTAAGTTAGCCCCAGCTTATCTTACAATTAAGAATATAAAGAATTTATTATTTTCCTATGCTGTTGTATACATTCAATGCATCAGTAATATTATACTGTTCAGTATATTGGTTGCCTTTAGCACCAACTGTAATCAGAATATATTCTTTTTTATCCACTTTGGCAAGACTGGCGAGACATAGACCAGCCTTATCTGTAAACCCTGTTTTTCCCCCTAAAATTTCACCAGTCACAATACTTTGATCGTTGAGTTTGAGTTTTTCAAACATAGTACTATAAAAGGTTATCCCGTCAGGGTGTTTATTGGTAGGTTGTGTGGAATAACGGGATGACGTAAAAACATCACGATAAGTATCATTTTGCAATGCATAGCTTAGAAGAATAGCCAAATCTTCAACTGTTGTATAGTGATTTTTATCGTGAAGTCCAGTCGTATTTTTAAAATTAGTATTGGTCATACCTAGTTCTGCTGCTTTTTGATTCATCATTCTCACAAAAGCTTGCTCAGAACCAGCTACTTGATGTGCAAGCCCTATGCAAGATTCTGCGCCACTAGGAAGCAAAGCTCCGTATATTAGGTCAATGGCTCTTACTTTCTCACCTGGCTGGAATCCTGCCATTGATGCATTAGCTTCGTAGAGCCCCTGAAACATAGAATCGGTAAGTTCGATCTCTTCCTTCAAATCAGTCAAATTTTCTATTGCAATAATGGCTGTCATCATTTTTGTCAATGAAGCTGGATAAACCCTCCCTTCAATATTTTTTTGCATCAGAATAGTTTGATCTTTTAAACTTAGTAGAATTGCATTAGGACTATAAAGATTATCTGAAGATATAGAAACAGATATATCAGGTTCTGTGTCTAGCACAGGAATCTGTACTATATTATCACCATGCTTATTCTCAGACTTATGCTGGTTTTCAGGAGAAATGACAGATTTATAAACAAAAATAGCAATGACAACCACTATTGTTAATGTTATAAAACTGCGTAATCTTGTCTTTTTCCTTTTTAATTTTCGTGACATAGTTCGTGACATAATATAACATCTCCTTATTCTGTGATAATATTATTTAACCACAGATCAGGAACTTATGTTTGAATTCTAACTTACAAGTTTATTAAAACTTTCTTACTTTTTTCTAACGAAAAAGAGTTTGGAGTTTTGCCAAAATAAAAACCAACCTAGATAATGGTGTGCTGTCAATATCATTTGTTTATGTGACAATTAACATATCATTATCCAAATTGGTTGCTAATTTTATTTTATTTATATTTAAGTAAATTCTTCACTTTTGTAGATTCAATCTTTTTCTTTCTCCTACTTTCCATATACCAGTATATAGAAGACTTATAATTATAACAAACCAAAAAGTGATAAAGCGAAAAAGCACTGTTATAGCCAAGGCTTCATTTAACTGAATACCCATAACTATCAATAAGCTTGTCATAGTCGCTTCAAAGCTACCAATTCCACCAGGAAGTAATGGTATCATTCCTACCATATATGATATGAAAGTAACTTCTGTCAAAAAAATTGGTTCATAGTTAGTTGTAAATAAATGTACCAATAAAATCATTTTAATAGGAAATAGTATCCAAATGGTTAAAGACAAAAAGAATTGCTTATATAGTTCTCCCTTAATATTTTTTAAAAGCTCAATATTGAATAATAAAGTTATCATATATCCTTGTAAAGTGCTTGTCCACTTATGCTTAGGCACCCTATTTATGATTCTTTTCTCTAGCCATGATGTACATGTAAAAATCAAAACTAATATGCCTATAAAAGCCATGAGAAAAAAGTAGACCATAACTTTTACAACTATGGTCTCCAAAAGTTGGACTTTACCGGATATATGTACAAAGGCAAATAAGTTTATTAAAAAAAAGCTTGAAAAACTAACCATTTTTTGAATGGTTACCAATGTAGCTGCCTCTTGTCCTGTATAATTTAGCTCATTTTTTAATAGTAAGGCTCGTGTCACTTCTCCACCAATTTTAACACCAGGGGTAACACACTCAATAATCATACCTCTTGCATTGACATATAACATCTTAAAAAAATCATGTCTTCCTCCCATAATCTTGCCAATTCTACACCATTGATAATTAACTAGTAGCTGGCTTATTACTTGTAAGAATAGTAATGCTATAAAAGCTAAAGGAGACACATGTTTAACACTTATAATAAAACTACTAATATCAAACTTCCAGAACATCACTAATAAAAGAATGGAGAGCAGTATTATCCCCACTTTTTTCATGTTATATACTCCCCTCCAGATTTAATAAACAATGCAGTGCTTTCAATATTCCTCCAATTATGGACAGCCTTTCCACAGGAATTCTGAAGAATAGAACAGTCACTAAGGGAATAAAATTTCCTCAATGTTTTCTTTGGTAAACGTACTAAAATCTTTGCACCCATGCGACACTCTTTCTTTAAGTGGCAGAAAACCTGCTCCATTGGGCTTACTTGAACTGCCATATGGATTACGCTATAATCTTCTGGTGAAACATACTTTCCATCGCTATGAAGAACCTCTATGGAATCTGCATATCCTAAGTTCTTTATTAATTCTTTTGACCTGCATACGCAGCAAATATCATTATCAATTATTGTTACATGAGCTCCAGTGTATTCATGTATCAAAATTCCACTTATAGGACATTGACCTCCTCCAATACAGAGTATCCTGTCAGTTGGTTGAATATTAGCCAAAGCCACCTCATCTCTTACAAGATTTTTATAATATAATGATATAGTCCGGTAAATTGAGGCATTCCTTGCAGCTAATCCTTCTAGAATCTTGGTTATTCTGGGTATAAGCTTCTTAACCACATCAAACCACCCTTTACATAATTAAATGTGCAATTTGATTAATAAGTCCAGCAACTATAAAGGCACTAACAGTAGTGGAAAGACCAATAGCAACCGCAACTTTAGCATTAAATTCTTTAGAAAGAATACCAAATACAGATAAGCATGGTAGATACAATAATGCTACAGTTCCACCTACAAAAGCTTGTAATGCTGTCAATCCTTCAATAGCTAATAATGGGGCAACCGCCATCTCCCTACGGACAACCCCTAATATCAATGCAATAACTGCTTCCTTAGGTAGTCCAAGCCAGCCACTTACTAAAGGCTCTAGATATACAGCAATAAATGCTAATAAGCCTGTTTCTTTTAACACAGCTGCAATTACAATTGAAATTAACATTGGAACCTCAGCTTCTAATAAGAAATGCTTCATACGTATCTTAAGTTTTGTTAAATAAGCTTTTCCATTAGGCATTAATAAATTAGGAATCTCAATAACCATAGGATCTACATTACCTTTTAATACTCGTCCCAAAATAGAAGATACTGTTATCATAATAACTAAGGATAACAATATCATCAATACTAACAGTATTGGTGAAAATCCTGCAAATAAGCTAATGAGAGCACCAGTTTGTGAAATACATGGCACAGCAAAACACACAGAAGTAGCTATAATTAAACGCTCTTTTTTAGTTGTTGCCGTTCTTGAGCCAATAATAGCTGGTACAGCACAACCATATCCCATCAAAATAGTAATCATGCTACCACCTTGTATTCCCATCTTGCGCATTATGCTATCAAATAATACACTTAAGCGAGGTAAAAAACCAGAGTCTTCCAAAAATGAAAATACAATATAAAATAAAAGCACATATGGAAGAATCAGCGAAATAATCCATTCAAATCCTATTACAAAAATACCATACTCACCAATAAGAACATTCAATAAAATACCTTCTGGTATTATTGAAGCAAATATCATTTTGAAAAATGGAACTAATACTTTATTTACTAATGGCAACAATAAGGTTGCACGTAATGCTTTACCGCCTCCTACTATAGCACCTAAAGATAGTATAATTACTAATAAGGCTATGGGAATTCCTGGCCAAGGCTTTAGCATATTATTACCTAGTCTATCTAGGAAACTCAGTTTGCCGTCCGTTTTTTTCTAACTCGTGCAGTTATTTCTCTTGCCCTATCCCAAGCATCTATTTCTTTTCCGCTACATCCTGGACAAGATGAGCAATTAGTACAAGTATTCTTAGTTTGATTGTTTTCAGTTTGACTTAAAACTTTTTGCAATTCCTCTATTAATTCTTTAAGGCCTTCACCCTTTACAGCTACTGTAGGAATTACAGGGGCACCCAATTCTTGTGCTAGCAAAGCCACATTAATCTCTGAGCCATGTCTCTTAGCAACATCTACTAAATTCAATGCATATACAATAGGCACATTATATTGTTGAAGCTCAAGACCTAACTTTATATTTCTCTCCAAATTTGTAGCATCAAGAACACACAAAACAGCTACTGGATTACTGTTCATAAAGCGTACAGCAACAGCTTCAGCTTCTGATGTAGCCTCCATAGAATATGTACCAGGAACATCAATTAGAGTATAGACTTCATTCCCTAGTTTAATTGTCCCCTCTGTATAGCTTACTGTTGTTCCTGCAAAATTAGAGCTAACTACATGAACACCAGTCAAATTAGAAAAAAATACGCTTTTGCCAACATTTGGGTTGCCCATTAAAAGAATTTTATTTGGCTTTTCATAAACCTTTACATCTTCCTTCACTTCATGACAGCTAGACATACTATCTATCCCCTTACCATTATCTTTTCTGCTATGTCTTTACCAACAGCAATTTCACTAGATTCTACCATAAGTAGGACAGGACCTCCCATTCTATGGGTCATCTTCTTACGAACAATTGCATTTTTCACAATGCCTAAGCTTTTTAAAATACCAAGTTCTGGTGCACTTGTGATAACGTATTGAAAATCATCTTTAGCATAATAAATGCTATCCGCTGATTTTTTAGAATTCTTATTTTTTCTCTTTCCTATCACTTGACCTCTCCCCTTATCCTTTTAAATTACTATAATATGTTAATCTAAAAATAATTTTTAATTGTGAAGTTAGCTATGGCTAATTCATATATATTTTTTCACAAAGTTAATTGATTGTCAATATATTTTGAGAATAATTTTCATTATCTTTACATTGTATGTATTAGCTTAATAGAATATAACTATTCACACAAAAAATAAAAATCATGAGGTTGTCTTCTGCAGATATGCCGCTCAGTTCTGTTGCCATTCTATTAGTACTACAATACCTCTTAGATTGAATTTTTAGTAAACATAAAAACACAACGGATACCCCAAGTCCAACTAGAAGTCTGCCTATATATGCCATTGGTATATTAACAGCAAATGAAAATATTCCTGACCCAATAAAAGCGACTATACAGCCAGTTACAACCGTTTTCTTAGGTCCTAAATAGTCAGCTAGAATACCTGATGGGATTTGCATTATAGTATATGCATAAAAGTACATAGCACCTAAGTTTGCAATTTGAGTTGCATTCATTCCAAAAGCTTTTACGAGATCGTCAGTGATAACTCCAACCATTACAGTGAATTCAAAGTTCTTCAAAATAGCATCCCTTATCTCATCTCCTGTTTTCTGTAACTGGCCACCTAACATCTTTATATTCTTAATATCTGGCTGCAGAAGGAATACTATACTGTCACTGAATGTTGCATAAATAGCATCATTGAAGTAGGCTTTTAATATGTACGTAGTATATTTGAAAATTCTTTCTCTAATATCCTCAAGGTTATCATTTACGTTTTTATTTTCAAGCTTCAAATACTTCTCTTTGAAATTATCTATATCTACAACCATTACACAAATATCATTTGTAAAATCCCAGCCAAATATGTTTGACCTATTTTTTACCTCTTCTTCATATTTAATATTATTCATTATTAGGTCTAGTACAAATTCATTTTTATGCCTGTCTTCTATTTGCATACTTGATATCTTTTTCTGAACATCCAAGATAAGAGCTGTATTTGCATGAGTCAAAATATTATAATCATCACTTGAAAAATCAGTATCTTTTTTATTTAAGCAAATTATGTATCCGTAAATTTCTTTATTTAATCCAATTGTATAATATAGATGTGTTTCTAAAATATCTTTAAGCTCTAAGCTCATTATCTCTTTAGAAATGTCAACTGGGTTTTTTGAATAATATGCCTTTTGAAAATGAAGATCATAATATAATATATCCTTATTTAGCATTTCTGATAGAGTATTTACTATGGTCTGAGTATCTTCGTTGTTTATTACTAGATTTGTAAATGTCTTATGAATTTCTTCTGAGAATCTTAACCTTTCAGACTGATGATCAATTATTTGCAATAAAGTCGGGTTGATTACTTCTATAAAAGCTAGGTGCATAGGAACTTCAACTATTGGAAAGTTAAGCTCATTAGCAAGCTTTATAACATCATCTGGTAATTTGTCAAAAAACCTCTTAAGCTTTATAAACAACCCTGCAACGCCTGATTTATACAAGTTCATTATTATATTGCTAAACTCATCAATATTTATCATTAAAATATATCCACTTGTTAAAACCATTTCCCCGCCTTTTGCCCAAAGAAAAGGATCAGGTGCACAACCTCTGTTTGCTTAAAAAAACAACCTTTGAAAACAGTCTAAAAACCATTTTCAAAGGTTGTTGTTCTTGGTTTCTCTTCGCTACTTATTAAAGTTTAGTACTTAATTAATGCTTTTCAGAATATGAAGATATACTTTTTATCTTGAAACTTTCTGTAGTGAATTCCAAATCTAAGAAAAATGCCTGCCTCTTATCTTCTTCTTTTATATCGTCAAATCCCAATTGATAAACCATTGGATTAGTGTTAGATTTTACTGTTAATAGCTTATGCTTTGTGTCATAAGAACAAATATATCTAGTATAAGTGTTGTAATTATACCTTTTATTTCTCACAAATCCATTTGGCATGACCATTGCTGACAAAATATTATAGCAATTGGAAAGTGCCTCTTTATAATTATTGGATTCAATATTCATTCTAGTTAAATAAAATGCTTTAATAAATCTTGAAACAGGATCATATCCACCTGGCAAATCTTTGGCCGAGTTAAAAGCTTCAAGATTTTCTATATCTATAAGTTTATTGAGTCTTCTAATATGGGATTCAAACCCTGGAGAATTAGTCATTACATCATATGAATTTTCATAATAAAGTAGTTTTCCTCCTTTAGGTTCAATAACAATACACCTCTTAGTAGAGTCAGCAAACATAAAATGGAAATCTGGACATATTACATTTTCTCCTCTATGATCTTTAGTAGATATGTGGATATTTGGCAAATCCCCAACGAGTTCATCCACAGATTCATAATTTGCAAGAGCATAGGTAAAATAGTCTAGGCTAGAGATATTCACTTTTTCAGGTTCTAATTTATTAGAATAAAGGTTAAATCCTGAAAACTCGTTTGTAATTCCTATTAATCCATATTCATTTACTCCATCCTTCAATGGGTCTTGATTTTCAAAGCATATTCCTAGTGTCTTATATTTCGAATATAGTGAATTGCCCATTAAATCATTGCAAAAATTATAATTTCTAGGTAAATAGATTGCGTTATAATTTAAAGGAATCTCAAAATCCATAGTCCTCCCCATAACACAACCATCATCATAATTTATCTTTATACCTGTACACATATTATCACTCTCATTATCTATTGTTTTTATTTCCTCAACACTTTCATCTTTTAGTATGCCCTATGCACTTCTTTAAATATATTTATCTTTAAATAGTCTTAGTTCATTAGTGGTATCTTAATATATTAACACATAATCAAATTATACCATAAGTATCTCTCAATGATCTAATATTAAGAAGGAAACAGCTCTAAGTATAGTGATTTTTTGTGTTTCCATATATAGTGCAATATATTAGTCTTCTCAACATATTATTAATTATCGTAAATTAAGAAAGAAAACAATGAGAGAAATTACAAGTATTTAAAAAAATACTAGATAAAGCATTGATTTAATAGTCAAAAATGCCACTTTAATAAATGTCAAATATCTGTTTTAGTTTTCTAACGTGCTCCCGGCTTACAAGCCTAGCAACTTCCATAGATGCACAGTATTTATCTACCATAAGCACTACAAAAGTTTCCTTATATCTTGGTAAACTTATAGTTAATGGCCACATATGCTTTTTAATAATATCCTTTTCTATACCGTTTAAGGAGAAATATTTTTTTGCATTTTGCAGCGCAATTTTAGGATGAATAAATCCATGTAGTCCTTTATATGGTTTCCCGATATGCCAATCATATAGAAAAAAATCATGAAGCAATCCACCTCTAGCTGCAGAGCGATAGTCAAATCCTAATTTCTTACATATTTTATAGCTTAAATAAGACACATAAAGACAGTGGTCAAGACAGCTTACATTTCCATGTTGCAGATAATATTTCATTAACCCTATAATCTCATGACTAATCAAATCAACTATGCAATCTCTGTATTCTTTCTCAATTATTAATTCTGTTTTTAATTTCAACTTTGATTTTATTAATTCTACCATTTAAAATATCCCTCACGTCGCGATTTAAAATACCTGCATTTAAGATTAATAGACGAGGAAATGCAAGAAAAATTCTTTTGTATTTTATTATTATCTCCTTATACTTACCCATAGGCATATCTGAATGATATATAATTGCTTTTCTTAAATCTAATGTACCAATTACTGACTTAATGGTATCTATCAGGAAGTATATAACTAAAAAAGCTGCAATATACTTCTTGTTTGACAAAGGTATTAAATGAACAAACTGCTCAGTAGTGGGATGTATCACCTGTATTAATAAAAATGCTAGTATGCCCCATAAAAGAGAGTAGCTCAAGCAAATATACCCTTTAAAATTCATAATATTATTACTATAGTCCCACCATTTTGAATTAAACACTTTCTCTAATAAAAATCCAGTAATAAATTCTAAAACAGTAACTAATAAAGTAGAAAAGAGTAAGGTTATAAATAATGACATAAAATGATTCTCAAATATAATTGAAGTCCAATTTGAAGACTGAATAATCAAAATTGCACCGAATCCATAGATTGGCACAAATGGACCTATCAGAAATCCTCTATTAATAAATTTTCTTTGAGTTATACTTGCAAATGTTGTTTCCATCACCCATCCTATAAATGAATATACTGCGAAATATAATATTAGATCTAAAAACATATTCATAGCTTTACCCCCTATTCTTATCAGCTCTTATGTCAGATCCAATTCTTCTTAACCTTTCTTTTCATCTTCTCTTTTTGATTATGAAATTTACTCAAATAGTGTTTGCATAGCATTTAAGGCTTTTGGCAATTCTTCATCTTGATCAAGCAAAACCTGGATTCCTGTGCCAAATATCGAACCTAATATTAGTCGAGACATAGATTTTGTTGAATATCCTTTTAGTTCTTTCAATTGAAGATTTTTTAGGATATATTTTTCTATCATATCTGATAAATCTTTAAATAAATCACTTAGCAAATTACTAAAAGCAGGTGACCAAAGAGCCAAGCCTGTAAAATCATATAATAGCCTAAAGAGTCCAGGATTGTACTTTAGCATTTTTTTAAAGTATTTAATTAATGATTTTGCTCTTTCCCTAGGTGAGTCTTCCTCTTTTAGAGATTCTTCAATCTCATGTAGATATTTGTCAATCATCATTCTTACTACTTCTTTAAACAGCCCCTCTTTGTTCTTAAAATAATAATTTAGCTGACTTAGTACAACACCAGCCTCGTCTGCAATATCCCTCATTGAAACATTAGCATATCCTCTAGTGGATATGCATTCAGAAGCAGCTAACAGTATTCTTTCAGATTGACTTTGTCTATTGTTTTCAGAACTCACAACATCATCCCCTTTTGCAATTCGGTCGTACGACCGATTTTAATATAAAAATAATACTCTTTTTTGTTTTTGTCAAGTATTATTTATTATGATCAACTCTCATATCTAGTAAATTAATCACCTATCACAAAAGGTATCTCACACTTATTATGTTGACTTGTTAAATATTCTATCAATACCATTCCTATATTGCTTTCTTCTATATATAACTATTATTTTACCCTTCTTAACAATATTCCCTAAACTTAATAGTCTAGGGAAGACAAAGAGCCTCTATTTTTTACTAAAACCTTTGTTGACCTGCTACTTTTTATCAGGTTTCCTTTGAGTTGCAAGCTACTTAAGACTTTACTTTGTAAGCAGTGCTACTACTTGCACATGACTTAAGAAGTACAATAATGGTATCACTTAGGCCTAATTGCCCTTAGTAGCAGGAAGACTAAAGTATTTTAGAATATATCTCATAAACTTTCTGAATAATATAATATTAGTAAGCTTCTAAATGTCAAATCACATATCCGCCTTTTTCTAGACTTCCAGTCTTTTTCTAAGGCTAAGCCAATATAGGTACCCCATTTTGTAAAATAATAATGGCTCAATTTTTTATCAAATACTCCCTCATTTTCTATTAAAAGATTGCTAAGAAAATTAACTTGTTCTTTAAGCTCTGTAATATGCTTTACTACACCAAGCCTTGATAATAATTCCATTCTATGAAACCATATCATCCAGTCATTATCTTTTAGGGTACTAATACACGGATTAAAATCATGCATACAGAATGATGCAGGAGCAATTAGTTGATGTCCTTTTAATACTAGTATGTCCGGAATAGGCGATAATTTTATTAGATGTCTTATTGAGGAAGCAATCATTTCTTCATTTTCTCTATTTCTCCAACTCTTTGTAAATGCTAGTAGTCTAAGGTCGTATATGCTTGGCCATATTACCCCATCCCTAAAAACTAATTTATTCTTATATTGTTTTGTAATATCATCAATCTTATCTACAGTAAGTACAAACTTAAACTTATCTAATGAAGATTCTATTTGCTTCTTAATAAATCCTCTATTTTCTACACCAGCATAAGCAAATATAGTTGCTCTAATCAATTGGGATCCCCCGAAGCCTTTTTCATCTAATATTTTCCCTACATTAAATAAGCAGCCCTTGTCAAATGTTTCTTCTCTTTTTTCTAGCTCATTTAGCATTTTAATGATTTGTGGATGCTTTAATGATAAGCCCTTTTCTGATAATACCCTTATTGCAGTTTCAACTCCATTTTCACTATGAAAATCCTCATCTATCCATCCTTCAGAGTTTTGCTTCTCTAAAAACTCCATTACTAGCTTGTCTTCTAATATTTGCTTTTGCAAACTATTTTCTTCATGTAAACACATTTCATTAAAAACTTCTTTTCTTACCCTATATATTATAGAAGGGCAAGCATTAGCTAGTAAAAAATCAGTTGTTTTTTTCATCCTTTTTCCTCCTATATTCAATACTCCAAGCATTTCTTAAAGATTTAATAAAGCTTTTAACATCTTAAAATGACTTAATTCAATGAATTTCCATATTCATACAAACATAAGCTTTACAGCGAGAACTAATAGCCTAGTGGAGTTTAATATTGAAGTATCTAGCATCCAAGATAATATACCAGCAAATTACAATTTGTCTATCTTAAAAAGTATTTTATCTTTTTAAGACCATTCTTGACATTTGGATATCTCAATGGAATATCAAAACGAGTTGTCTGTTTAAGAATACTCTTCTTATGAGAAAAAGTATCGAAGCTTCCTTTCCCATGATAAGCTCCTATCCCGCTGTTTCCTACTCCTCCAAATGGTAAATATGGAGACACTAAATGATAAATCGTATCATTGATACAACCGCCACCAAAAGAAATACTTTTCAGAACTTTTTGTTCCACAATAGAACTTTCTGTAAACAGATATAGGGCCAATGGATTAGGATGATTATGAATCCCATTAATAACATCAGAAATATGGCTATACTCAAGAATTGGAAGGATTGGCCCAAATATTTCTTCCTGCATTATGGTATCCTCCCAAGTAATGTCTGTTAGAACTGTCGGTTCAATCACTAAATTCGCCTTATCACTTTCCCCACCAATTGAGATTTTTCCCTCATTCAGAAAAGTATTCAACCTGTCAAAGTGTTTTTGACTTACAATATGGGTATAATTTAGATTATTTATTGGACACTCTCCATAAAGTTCTCTAATAGCCTCCTTTAACTCCTTTAAAAACTCATCTCGAATATTATGATGTAGGTAGACATAATCCGGTGCTACACAGGTTTGACCCGCATTTAAAAACTTTCCCCAGGCAATCCGTTTAGCAGCTAGCTTAATCTTTGCATCTTCATGGACAATACATGGACTTTTCCCTCCAAGTTCTAATGTAATAGGAGTCAAGTGCTTTGCGGATGCCTCCATAACAATTTTCCCAACAGATACACCGCCGGTGAAGAAGATAGTATCATATTTCTCCTGTAAAAGCGCCTGACTTGTTTCAACACCGCCCTGAACTACTGCAATATATTCCTCTGGGTATAGTTCTCTAATTAGCTGTTCCAAAGCTTCAGAAGTTCTAGGAGTTAGCTCTGATGGTTTAAGTACAGCACAGTTTCCTGCAGCAATTGCTCCTATCAAAGGTGCGATTAAAAGTTGAAATGGGTAGTTCCAAGGAGCAATAATCAATGCTACTCCATAAGGTTCAGAATAAATGTAGCTTGACGAACCAAAAAGTGTAAGAGGTGTTTTTACTCGCTGAGGACTAGCCCATGACCGAATATGCCTTAAAGTAAAGCGAATCTCCTCTAAGATAACACCGATTTCCGTCGAATAAGCTTCAAATTCTGATTTATTTAAATCTATTTTTAAGGCATCAATAAACTTGTGTTCATTTCTCTTAATCCCATCCCTTAGTCTTTGCAATGCACTGATACGATAATCAATATCTTTTGTTTTTCCCGTACGAAAAAATTTTTTTTGATTGCTGACAAGAGCATGATAATTTTCCATGGTTACTCCTCCTACATGCTTTAATAACTAATCTTTTATTATTAAAAATTCTTTCGTTTTGTTTTGGCTATATAAATTACTTTTACAACATTCCCCACTTCTGATACTCAATTTCTTCTAGCAACCTCCAATGTTTTGCTGCTATAAAACCTTCTTATACGGCGCAATCATGCCTTCATTCATTTTGTTTCCTATTTTGACCTTTAGCAAGGATACTCGGAAATATTAACAATACGACTTTTATACTTTAGAACTGCTCTAAATCTGTCAATCATATCATTTAGCTGCTTATCGTCCTTAGCATAATCCGTAACTATAACTACATCTCCACCCTTTTCATCCTGACTGGAAGTAACAGCACTAACCGGAAGATACTTTGCAGTTACAGTATAATTTGGAATAGTTTCATATATATCATGCTCTATGCTCCAGCACACATATTCAAAAAACTTTTTCGCTTCTTTTCGTCCATTTTCAGTCAGGAGGTCATCCATATCCGCAGACAGCCCCTTAATATACTTCATACCAAGATCTTGGCAGTTATCCTGAATATACTTATGTGCAGTAACATCATAAAAATGCTTAGAAGTAGTGATCTGAGTAACAAATTTACCTGATAAATTGAGGCCAGATGTTTTTAGAAGTTCAATAAACCGATGCAGCTGACTTGGTGCAATGAAGGTGTAAACAGGATAAGAAAAAATAATTAGATCTACATCTGTTATTACGTCAGATACAGCTGAAAAGTCTTTTTCAAAGGATTTAATGTAGCGACCAACATGGAGAAAATGAAATTTATGCTCTGGAAAGTTCTTTTCCAGATACAATGAAGTTTGCAATGTAATACTATAGTCACCCTTAGGACTTCCGTTCAAAACTAAAACTTTCATACTTTGCCACCCATGCTTTCTTTTACTTTGATAATTTTCTAAAACTGTACAATTTAATGAAATATCTTTAAACTGTCACTCTTATCATTTTTTGACTATATAGATAAGTAATCGCTAATAATAAAACAATGATAAAGTGGCAATTTAAACATATTCTAAATATAGAATATCATTAAAAAAGCAATTGTTAAATACTAACTTTAATTTATATTTTATGTAATCTATCTCATCATAAATTTACATATTTCCTAGCCTTTAAATATGAAAAAACAAGGATTTATCTACTCACTTTATCTATCTTTGCTCTAAAAGGCTCTCTTGATATATTTCAATAATTTTATATCAGCTCTATAAGAAATGTTGGGGGACATGATATATTTACTTTAACATTTTATTTTTTACATACTTAATCAAAGATTGCTCCTTCACCTGTTTTTGCTTAAATCTTTATGTCCAACTGAAGCATAGAGTTTCCATGTTCTTACCAGATTAGCAGCTGCCTGTTTTGGATCGTCAGCCTCAGACACAGCAGACACAACAAAGAATCCACTAACTCCTGTCTGTGCAAGAGGAGGTATATCAACAAGTTTAACACCACCACCGACTACCACCGGAATTGGGCTGAGTTTAGCAATCTTTGAAATTTCGTCAAAACTTCTGGTGATCACTTTTCCATCTAAGTCAAGGCCACAATCTGGCTTTGTTCTTGTTTTATGCAAAGGTCCGACGCCTAAATAGTCAATCAGAGAAACATCCACTGTCCTAATATACTCAAATATTTCATGAGTTCTAGCTGATAAACCAATAATTGAATCTTCGCCTAAGTATTCTCGACAAACTTCCACTGGAATATCTGCTTGTCCAACATGGATTCCATCAACCCTTATCCCCTGTTTTCTCGCCGCCAAAATAACGTCCAAACGGTCATCTACCAGCAAGGTTACCTCTTCAGATTTACCAGCATGAGCAATTACCTCCGAGGCTTGACGGGTAAATTCAATCATTTCCTGAGCAGTGGCAATCTTCGAACGGATTTGTACACATGTAAATCCGGCTTCAACCGCATCCTTAATGATTGTCGCAACAGGTCGACCTTTCGTATTCTCAGGACCCACAACCAAATATGCTGATATATCTAATTTTTTTCTGATGCACATTATTCTTCCCTCCCTAGTTATCGTAGACTCTTCTTCCTACTTGTCTCCCACTTTTGTAAGCATAAAATTGTATGATAAGGTAAATCCGAATCACGAGACTTATTATATGATTTCTGCTATTCTAATTACATATTATTCACCTATATCGAAAGGTGCTATAGCAACAACAATTAGAGCGTTTGTAGATTAAACCTCCTCAATTTCAAATGGATTGTTAGCAATGTCCTCTGCACTTGCTTTATACAGTTCGTCGAGAAAATGAATCTGAAAACTTCCGGGCCCGTCCACATTTTTTTCAGCTCGGCTTCCCGCTAAATTGAACACCGCAGTACCAGTAAGTGCCGCAATAAACGGCGATGCAGCAGTTGCATATACTGCTATAACTCCACCCAATGAACAACCTGCCCCAGTTATTTTCTCCATAAAATGAGACCCTCCATGAGAAAAGACTATAACGGAACCATCGGTTATTAAGTCCGTTTTACCTGACACAGCAACAGCTCCACCTGTCCACTTGGCTAGCTCAACAGCCGCAATCTTTGCAGCGCTTACCGAATCTGTAGAATCAACACCACGAACATTGGATAGGTCTGTACCACCATCTAATCCCCATAAACCAGCCAATGCTAGAATTTCCGAAGCATTTCCTCTGATTACAGTAGGCTTGTACTCTTTTAACTGCCTTAACAGCTGAGTTCTAAGGGAACCAATACCTACTGCTACCGGATCCAGTACCCATGGCTTCCCAGCTTCATGCAATACTTTTGTAGTATAAGGTAAAGTCTGCTCATAAACCGGTAGAAGTGTACCAACATTTATATAAGTGGCTTCACCAGCCTTCGCTATAAATTCACCCTCATCAGGTAAGTAAACCATAGCAGCTGATCCTCCCACAGCAAGCTGCGCGTTAGCGACAAAATTAATTGTTACCGTATTTGTAATGGACCCTACCAGCGGATTTGTTCTTCTTACAGTTTCAATTGTCTGAATCATACTGTTTTGAATGTCCTTTTTTTTAATCATTTAATACTCTCCCCTTTATTGATATTATCACACTACCGCTAAGCCTCAGATTTTATCTTCCCAATTCATATGAGTTCTCCCTCAACATGTTCAGTTTTTAATAAAAAAAAAAGTGCTCTCCATTGGTAAGGAAAGCACTTATTAACATAATATAATAACTATAATATAATAATTATAATAATAATATTATTGATAATAAATTGCTTCCCTACACCAGTATTAACTGACAGGTTCAAAGGGTCAGGTTTTACCTTCTCAACTCAAATGAGTCCCCCCACAATTTCATTTATACGGTATCACTTATAACCTTTTGTGTCAAGTCCCATCTAAATTAAAGAGACTTAATCCTTTCGAGGTTAAGTCTCTTTTACAGTTACGATTTTTGCCAGAAAATCTAAGCAAACTTTCAACTCATTTTAATGTATTCATAACACGCCAAATATCCATTGTCATAAGTAAATTCCTTTATGGACTCAGTAGCGTCGTTAAACTCAGTCTTACAGTCGGTAACGGCTTAATTAAGGACTATAGATCTAGAAGCTGGATTTAATAATTCCTTAGGATACAACTTTGCTTTCTCATAGTTTGTTTTTTTACGTTCAGAGACAATTTTTTCGAAATGATTATTTAAAAATTTGATGCAAGTAATGCCGAATCGCCTCTTGTAAGTTTACCTTCCTCCATTATATACACAGAATTCCCATATTTTATTGTATCTAGCTCATGTGTTACCAATAAAATAGATACTCCTTTTTTTGCAATCTCAGAAAACAGTTCCATAATCTCTATCGTAGTTTTAACATCTAAGTCGCTTGTAGGTTCATCTGCAATTAACATAACAGGGTCGTTAATCAAAGCCCTTGCTATAAAAACTCTACGTAACTCTCCACCAGATAGATGTTTCGGAAACATCTCAGATAAATGAGAAATTCCCAATTGTTCTAGTAAACTTAGTGCTTTTGATGTAGGGTCACCCTCATTTTTATATAAATAAAACGGAAGGCGAACATTATCAAGTACTGTTAAATTTCCTAAAGCAGTATTTCCTTGTGGCACATACCCAATTTTTGAATTCCGATATAGTGAGATACTTTTATCGCTTAGAGCTAAAATATCCTGTCCATCAACATTAATGCTGCCTGAGGTTGGTTTTATTAGTCCTGCAATCATATTTAGCAATGTACTTTTTCCACTTCCTGAGCGTCCAATAATACTAACAAACTCTTCCTTGTCTATTGATAGGCTAACATTATCTACTGCAGAAAAACTTGTACTTCCCCGCATATATTTCTTTGTCAAATTTTTTATTGTCAGTACCATGACTATTCACCCTCTCTCATTGTAAGATAGGTTTCAGCTTTGCTAATCTTAAGCGCTCCATGGATAGAAGCTAAAAGCCCAACTAAAACAGATAATATTAAACTCAATGCTATAATAGCTAAAATACTACTATTCTGTGGCTGTAAATAAGGCAGTTGTAATTTGCTACTAATTAAATCACTAAAAGGGAATATAATCAAAGAGGTTAGTATGAGCCCTATAATCCCTCCAACAATACTCACTAAGACTGACTCTGTTAAAACAACTTCTACAAGCTTTTTTCTAGTAGCACCTAGTATCCTAAGAATGGCAAATTCTTTCTTCCTCTCATTCAAAGTTACAGAGAATACAATTAAAATAACTAGTATCCCTAATACCCAAATAACTGCAGTAATTAAATGGATATATGATTCTAAGCTTCTCAAGCTATCACCTATATTTGATACTATATGTTGAGATATAATAGTATCTACATTAGATACTTTTTGTTTAATCTCCCTTGCAATTAACCTACTATCATAAGCTGGGGCAATCTTGATAAATATAGCTGAAACAGATTCTCCTACATTTTCATCAGTAGAAATACTAACACCTACTTCTTTAGCATCTATAATTAATTGCTTCATTGTATCCTTGGTCACATAAACAGATCCATCAAGTCCTGTTCCTGTCCTTTTAAGATTTGCAATAATAGGATAATACTTATTAAAAAACATTAAAGTGTTATCCACAAGGGGCAAGACAGCACTACCTATTATCATCTCACCATCCTTAATTGGGTTATTATACACCTTAGTAATCCATGGCTGTATTAAAAAATCCGTCTCTGGATCAAAAGCAATTATAGGAATTACTGAAGAACAACATGCAGAAGAAAGAGGTGTCATATAAAATTGAGTTGTAACCTTATCGACCCCCTCTATCTTTTCAATTTCCTCAGCAATATCTGCACTGAAATAAAAATTGCTTGGTTCCGCTTTTAATAAAATATCCTCAACATTAGAGTCATTTCCTTCAGGTACAACCATGATATCTGCTCCAAGTCTACTTTGTAAGCTATAGAGCCCATTTTCTAGACTAGCAGCAAGAATTGATCCTCCAAAAAAAACTGATGTTAGTATTGCAACTACAGCCAAAAGACAAACCGTTCTGAATGGCTTTTGTTTTAAGTTGTTTATTGATAATTTAAAAGTTGTTAAAGGCTTCAATATCATACACTCATCAAATCCTTTTTACTTAATCTATAGAGATAAAATGTATTTAATACACCCATAGCAATCACTAAACCACTAAGTATCGTTAATGCTGGAAGTGTTCCTATTAAGCACATCATACCTGCTTTTTTACAAACACCAATCAATGTCTTTGGAATCAAAAAAGCTAGCACTCCATTTAATGCAGCTGCAATACTTAGTCCAATTCTAACTTGATTAGATCCTAAAATAAAATGTAGCACCCCCAAAATTGCAATTAAAATACCTATTCCCAATTCTGCACGTGCAGTCCAGAAGCATCTCATTTTAGGTTGCATAACACCTTCTTGAATTTCTTTACCTATTTCCCTTCCGGTTTCTTCCACCTGCATGCCACAAACAGGGAATATTATAATAGGTCCAAATGCAATTAGTAACCCTAAAATCATTAGAATAATACCGTTTAAAAGTCTGTTCTTCACGCTATCACCTTTCTCAACTAATACTCTTTAACACTTGTAATATAAAAGTATTTAAAGCTAATCCTCGCAATAAAGTAAGGATTAGCCTCTATATTTTAATTATCTTTTCATTAATGGATTCCAAACATGATTTAATGTTTCTTGAGTATCTAAACTACTATCGATTAACCCAAAAGTCTTATAGTCATCAATTATATTTGTTAAAGCTATTTCAGTATTTTCATCACTTATAGTCCAATCATATGAAGAAATCATTCTAACAGCTTTGTCAAAGTCTCCTGATGCCCAGTTGTTATCAAATAAAATTTGTGTTGCTTCTTCTAAATTATCACTAATCCAAAATCTAGCTTCTTGTACTGCTTTAGTTAACTTCTTAGCAGTAATCGGATTTTCTTTAACGAAATCTCTATTCAAGGCATATACACAACAAGGTTCAGTCTTGAAGTCTTCATCATATGTTAATGATCTTATAATCTTCAATGTACCATCATTAACAAATTGCTCGGCAAATTGGTCAGATAAAACAACCCCTTGAACTTCTCCATTTTGCATAGATAAAATACTTGCAGAGGATTCTACTTGTTTAAAATTAACTTCATTTGGATTTATATTATCATGGTTAAAAAATCTTAGTGCAATATTATGATCAGAGCTACCTATTCCAGCTGGTATTGCAACAGTTTTACCGATTAAATCAGAAGTATTATTTATTTCATCATTATTTAAAACATATAACGATTTACAACCTGATTGAATTCCAGTAGTAAATATCATGTTTACACCATTTACAGCAGGAACTAAAAGCTGTGCTATATGGCTAGAAGTCATTTGAATTTGATTAGTCCCTACAGCATCGATAAATTGTTGAACATTAACTATTTCAACATCAAGGCCTTCTTTTTCATAAAATCCTAAAGCTTCAGCTATACCTGAAGAGCCTTCACATAATCCTCCACTATAACCAACCTTAATAGTTTTTCCATACATAGGTTCTTTCTTCCAAAGCTCTTCTTCTGATAGTTCTTCAGTTGCTCCACCTGTAGTATCTCCTACTTGTACATCTTTTTTTGGTTCTTGTCCAGTATTACTACTACAACCTGCAAGTACTCCTAGTAATAAGACAAATATTAATAATAATGAAATCTTATTTTTCATTTTTCTGCCTCCTATTTAAAGTTTAAACTTGTCATAATTTCTTTTCTATATTCTATAAATTTATCGCTCATCCTATTTCTCGGATATGGTAAATCAATCTCAATTATTTTCTTTATTTTTCCTGGTCTTGGTGCCATAGTAACTACTCTAGTACTCATATATATAGCCTCATCAACATCGTGAGTTACCATAATCATTATATGCTTGTTTGATCTCCACATATTTAAAAGCTCATCTTGCATATTCATCCTTGTAAATGCATCTAAAGCACCAAGGGGTTCATCTAATAGAAAAACTTCTGGTTCATTAATCATAGTTCTGATTAATGAAACCCTTTGTGCCATACCACCTGATAATTGATGAGGATATGAGTCCCTGAAATCATTGAGCCCAACCATATCAATAAGTCTATCAACTTGATCTTTTTTTGCCCCATATTTTCCTAATATTTTTAAACTAAATGTTACATTTTCCTCTACAGTTAGCCACGGAAAAAGGGTTGGATCTTGAAAAACCATACCTCTATTAGGACTTGTCCCTTCTATAGGCTTGCCTTTAAGTTCAATATTTCCCTGTGTTGTAGGAATGAGTCCAGCTATAAGTCTCAGTATAGTAGATTTACCGCAACCAGATGGGCCCACAATACTTATAAATTCACCATCTTTAATCTCTAGGTTTATATCTTCCAAAGCAACTGTAATACCTTTACTTTCGTTTGCAGACAAGAAGGACTTAGATACGTTTTTAAGTTCCAAGGTAATTTTTTCTCTATCCACTAATTCACCTCCTGCCATTTAAGTACTGTTTTCCTTATTTTTGTAAGTACCCAATTAACAGCTATAAAAATTACACAAATTATAATGATAGCTGCATACATCTTTGAAAACTCTGCCCACGACTTCTGCCAATTTATATACCAGCCTAGCCCTGATTCTACGCCCAACATCTCAGCTACAAGTAAAGCCGTACATGCAGAACTCATCCCTTGAGTTAAGCCTTGAAAAATATTTGGCAATGCAGCTGGAAGAGCTATCT
Source organism: Proteiniborus sp. DW1 (assembly GCF_900095305.1). Classification (NCBI taxonomy): domain Bacteria; kingdom Bacillati; phylum Bacillota; class Clostridia; order Eubacteriales; genus Proteiniborus; species Proteiniborus sp. DW1. The sequence continues at coordinate 55,355 of NZ_FMDO01000056.1, forward strand.
TAGTTACCAAATCAGTATCCTTTGCACCTAAAGTTTTTGCCGCAGCAAAAAAAGACTTATCTACATTATGAATACCTGTCATTGTTGATAAGGTAACTGAGAACCATACTCCTAATGCAATAATAAATACAGCACCTTTAAACAGACTTGCAGCTATGACCATAACAATTGGTATCCAAGTCGTTGAAGGTATAGGTCCAAGTAGTTTTAAGAAAGGAGATATCCAATAATTTGCTTTTTTGCTATATCCGCATAATATGCCTGTTACAAGACCAACTCCAGCCCCAATAAAATATCCTGTAAACAACAGGATTACAGAATTTTTTATGCAGTCTATCAAATAAACTCTATCTGACCATGCTGCATTAATAATTCTATCTACCCACGGAAAATATGGCAGTATTAAAATCCCAGTTTTTAAAGTCAGATAATCATATACTGTTAATAAAAAGAATATGAAAGAATATAATGGAGCTTTATACCTAACCTTTACAAAAACATTCTTCTTGAATAATCCTACAATGTAATAAATTAAGGCAATAAATGTTAATGACCCAATCAAATAAGTATAGGCATTAGTTGATTTATTCAAACCATGATTTGGTACCAACACATATTCTAAAATATGAATCGCCCCAAATATTACTGGTAAGAAAGATATTATATAATCAAGAATTATGTCTAGTTTTGTTTTTGGCTTTGATTCAAGCTCTATTATATCTTCTTTTGTCAACTTTTTTGTTGTCTGCAAAATATCAACTCCTTTACATTTATGCTCTATGAATATTCCTCCCTCCATCATTTTCTATTATTCAATGTAAAATAAGTATGTTAATTACATAACAAACATATTATACATAAATAGCTGTTAACAATCCAATTAGTCTTTTTTATAATTGATTGTCTATAATAAATATTTTCTATAACTAAGTTTGAAGGAAATAATCATACTTTAAATTTCTCTCAGTAGAATAAGTCGGGGGTGTTTTTATTTCTTTCCCATTTTCCAAAATATGACAACATCATCAACTCGTCCCTCAAGAGTCAGCCATGGAGATGTGTTACCACATGCACAAGGTTTATGGTGCATTACCACACGATCAGTGACCCATACCTGATGAATGGCTGTATATAATTATATAAATTCGTCAGAAGAATCTTATCAGACTGTACAAGGTTTGTTATTCTTATCAACAGATTCAACAATCAACCAATCGTCATTGATATGAAACTTTCTTCTTCATTCATTTTTTATATTTTTCACATAACATCATAGCTTTAAAAATACCAATTTTTTTCATTTCAATTTCTCCTTTGCAACTCCATATAACATAAAATCCATATACTCTCTTATATTTTCTCTTTTTGTACATGCTTGCATTTTCTCTTTCATTGGTCTATGATATAATAAACTTAATAAATGATAAGAAGGGAAAAACTTTGACAGAAGGAAAAATATCAAAAAAAATAATATTATTTGCATTTCCAATTTTTTTAGGTAATCTATTTCAGCAACTTTATAATGTAGTAGATTCCCTTGTAGTTGGTAATGTACTTGGTAAGGAAGCACTGGCTGCAGTAAGTTCTACAGGCAGCCTGATTTTTTTGATTGTAGGTTTCATAAGTGGTATATTTGTAGGAGCTAGTGTTATAATTTCTCGATACTTCGGTGCAAAAAACAAAGAACAACTCTCCCTTGCTGTTCATACCGCTATAGCTTTTGGATTTATTGCTGGAATAATAGTAACAATCATCGGAGTAGTATTCACTCCTTGGTTTTTAAAATTAATGGGAACTCCTGATGATGTCTTTGTAGATGCTGTAATATATCTACGTTTATATTTTGCTGGTGGAATTGGAATTGTCATGTACAATACTTGTATGGGAATATTTCAGGCAGTAGGTGACAGTAAACGGCCCCTTTACTATCTGATTATAGCTGCAATTATAAACATAGTGCTAGACATACTATTTGTAGCTGTGTTTGATTTTGGTGTAGGTAGTGTAGCTATTGCAACAGTTATTTCTCAATTTGTCAGTGCAATATTGGGCTTCATGAAGCTTACAAAGGTTGATGGCTATCACAAACTATACATAAAGAAAATAAAAATTGACGGCAACATACTTAAGAGCTTAATAAAAATGGGTTTTCCTACTGGTGTTCAAAACTCGGTAATTGCCTTTGCTAATGTCATAGTTCAGTCAAGTATTAACCAATTTGGATCAGTTGCTATGGCAGGTAGCGGCAGTTTCTCAAAACTTGAAGGCTTTGCATTTTTACCTATTACAAGCTTTAGTGTTGCATTAACTACATTTATTGGACAAAACCTCGGTGCTAAGCAGTACAAACGAGCAAGAGATGGTGCTCGTTTTGGAGTTATAGCTGGTATTTCCCTAGCAGAAATTATAGGTATATTAATATGGATCTTTGCACCTGCTCTAATAGGAATCTTTAATTCTGAACCAGAAGTCATAGAACTTGGCGTTATGCGTTCAAGGATTACTAGTCTATTTTTCTTTTTACTGGCTCTTTCACATTGCTTGTCAGGTATACTTCGTGGAGCAGGTAAAACCAAGATTCCTATGATTGTTATGTTAATAAGCTGGTGTGTTATCAGAATATCCTACATAACCATAATGGTGAAAATAATACCAGACATAAGAGTAATCTTTTGGGCATATCCTATAACTTGGTTTATTAGCTCAGCCACATTTATTATATATTATAAAAGGACGAACTGGTTAGAGGCATGTGACTAAAAAAAGAAAAATGCTGCACATACAGCATTTTTCTTTTTTTGAATAAACTATGTTATTTTAATTAAGTAGCATTAATTACATTATCAAAGTCTAAATCTGCTTTTATTGTATTTTGGACAAATTCCCTCCGCGCTTATTATTAATTATCTATCCATCACAACCAAATCCCGACCATAATTCCACTTTATTCTCAACTTTCATTTTTTATGTACTTCTTACTACATCATAAATAGTTATATCTGAGATAGGTTCATCATATCGCTACTCTTAATATTCTCTTTTTATCTTTCCAAATAATATCTTTCTCCATAAATTATTTTAGGTATTTAGGATAGAAGCCCTTCTGAAAAGTCAAACATAAACTCTTACTTGCTCTAGGTCAATGGTAAAGAAACTTTGTTTAAAACCTTCCTGTTGCCACCTGAACACCTATGGATACAAAAACTACTAAAGTATCTACAATAAACCCGAGAATCATTGGCTTAAACCCAATATCTTTGATATCTCCGAAGCTTGTTTTAAGACCAATAGCTGATAAAGCCATTACCATGCAAAATTTTGAGGTTTTTGAAAGAGTTGATACTAAAATATCAGGCATAATACCTGTACTACGAAAGGCTACAACAACAAGAAATAAAATAATAAAATAAGGAAAAATTTTCTTGAAGTTAATAGATGTACGTCCTTTCACAGCCTCTGATTTTGCTTCTAATCTCTCCGTTATAATAGAAAATATTAATACATATGGAATTATAAACAATGTTCTAGTAAGTTTTACTATAACTGCTGTGTTTCCTGCAAATTCAGAAAAAGCATAGCCTGCTGCTACAACTGATGACGTATCATTAACAGCTGTGCCTACCCACAGCCCATAACCCATACTAGACATACCAAGGGCAATACCAATCCATGGAATTACAACAACCGTAAGGACATCAAATATGAATGTTGAGGAAATTGCATATGCTATATCTTCATCTTTCGCTTTTATAACGGGTCCTACTGCAGCCACAGCAGAACCACCACATATTGCTGTACTGACTGACAATAGATTGGTAAGTTTCCAGTTCATCCCAAACATTTTACCTACTAAGTTCCCCGCACCAAATGCAGTTGCCATAGTAAAGATCATTACAAAAAGTGAGTATTTTCCTACATTTAAAACTTCAGAAAAATTCATATTAACACCCATAAGTACAATACCAATACGAAGAACAATCTTTCCTGCATAACTTACTCCAGGATTGAATCTTTTATATCTATTTAGTATGGGATTCAATGCCATACCAACTAAAAGAGCCATAACAGTAGCACCTATAATATCACCTGGAATTAGACTGCTTAGAAACATTGCAATAACTGCAACACAACCACTAAAAAGCAACCCAGGTGCTAGGTTATACAATTTTTTGAACATAATACACCTCCAAAGTTAATAAAGTTCTAACTTGAATATACCATTTTAATTATATAAAATGAAATTATAATATTTTATATTTATATAAATAAAATTTATATGGAGGCTTAAATGTTAGATAATAGATTACAGACATTCCTCACACTTTGTGAGACTTGTAATTATACAAAGACTGCTGAAAAATTAAATATGACACAACCCGCTGTTTCGCAGCATATCCAGTTTTTAGAAAATTATTATCAGGTGGCATTGATTTCAAGTAAGGGGAAAAACTTTTCTCTTACAGAAGAAGGTAAAGCATTACAGCAATATGTAAGAACACTTAAAGCTAATTCAGAGCGAATCTTACCTTTACTGCACCGCATTAAAAATCAAGTTAAGCCATTGAATTTTGGTGCAACATTAACTATTGGAGAATACATGATCCCACCTATTTTATATCAGATATTTAAAGAAGACCCACAAATTAACATTTCAATGTTTGTAGAAAATACTCTTGTTCTTCAAGAAATGCTTTGGGATGGAAAAATAGACTTTGCCTTACTAGAAGGGCATTTTAGCCAAAGTCAGTTTGAATTTGAATTAATATCCAATGAAACATTTGTTGGTGTTTGTTCTCCTAATAACGAAATTGCATCTAAAACTACTGACTTGGAAGAACTGCTCAGTCAAAATCTTATTCTACGCGAGCCAGGGAGCGGAACTCGTGATATACTAGAACAAGCATTATATAATCATAATCTTAGTATCAAAGATTTTAAAAGAAAAATTGAAATTGGCAATATGAATGCTATAAAAGAGTTGTGTCATCAGAATATCGGTATTACTTTTATGTATAGGGAAGCTGTAAAAAAAGAAATATCCCAAGGATATCTCAAAGAGATTCCAATACGAAATTTCAATATTATTCATCCTTTTAATTTTGTTTATTTAAAAAACTGTCCTGACAAGTCTCAAATAGAATATTGGTTTGAAAGAATAGTCTACTTTAGAAATAGTTAACGTATTTATGTCTGGTTTTTAGGTATTTATATAGCCTATAACAAATGTTTTCTTATATATATTATATACCTTAATAGACCCAGCATCTTAAGATACTGGGTCCAAGTTATCCTTCAACTCATATTTTATATAGTGTACGATGCTCTAGACTTTAAGTTTTGCAACTAATAGTCTTAACCCTTCTGCAATTTCAGCTAAATTTTCCCCAAAGTTTGCTATCTGTTGAATTACAGTGGCTTGCTCTTCCATAGATGCAGATGCTTGTTCTGTTCCGGCTGCATTTTCTTCAGAAATTGCCGATAGACTTTGAATTAGTTCTATGATTTGGTTTCTATGCTCTGTCATAGATTCTGAAGAATGATTAAGCTTATAGATTATAGATTTTATGACATCTATCGCCTCTGCTATTCCATTAAATTTATCTTCTGTCTGTTTCACGCTTTCATTTTGGTCATCAACGATCTGCTTAACTTCATTCATTGTCTCCACAGCTGACTGCGACTTAGACTTAAGTTCATTAATTACTTCATTTATATCACTAGTAAAGCTATTTGTTTGTTCGGCTAACTTTCTAATTTCGTCAGCAACAACACCAAAACCTCTGCCTGCCTCTCCTGCTCTTGCTGCTTCTATTGCAGCATTTAAAGCTAGAAGGTTTGTTTGATCTGCAATACTTTGAATCATAGTACTAGCTTTTTCAATTTTCTCTGCACTTTCATTACTGCTTACTATCATTTGATAAATCTCATATGTAGCTTCGTTGCTTCTTTCTGTCTTTTCAACAAGATTTCTAAGAATTTCATTACCATCCTCTTTTTGCTTTTCAATTGTCACTGCTGCACCATTAAGCTCCTGGATATATTGTACATCTTGCTCAATCAAATTACCTAACTCTTCTATGTTGTTGGCTGTACTTTCAATGTCTTTCGCTTGCTCTATGGCACCTTTGGCAATTTCTTCAACTGCCTTTGCAACTTCTTCTGATGCAGTAGCTGCCATTTGAGATTTTACAGATAATTCTTCTGTCATATCAGCAATGTTTTCTGAGTTCTCCGAAATGGTATTAACCATATGTTTTAGTTCTTCAAGAACATTGTTGTAGTAGTTACCCATCTTTCCTATTTCATCTTTAGTCTTTACTTTAATATGTTGCGTAAAGTCACCTTTAGCAATAAACCCTAGACTATCGACAAATTGTTTGATACGTTTAGAAAAAGAAGAACTATAAAAGGTTATAAATACAAATGCCAACAAAATAATTACTAAAGTAACCATAACTACCTTTCTTATACTTTCGTTTACTGATGAGAATAACTCTGCTGTTGGAGCCATCACAACCAATTTCCAGCCAGTGCTCTCAAGTGTTAAATAATAAGCTTTAAAATCTTTTCCATCTACTTTGACATTTTCTGAACCCTTGTCATTGTTCAGTATTTTATCGGCAATGGCACCAAATTCCTTGTCATCATTAATGGTTTGCTTCATAACCTTATCAGAATCCTTATGGGCAATGAATTGTCCATTTGAATCTAACAGAAATGCAAAACCACTTTTTTCCAGCTTCACTTGCGAAATAATTTCTTGTATCGTTGTCAAATCATAATCAGCAGATACAACTCCTACTATGCCTTTAGCCGTGCTAATAGGTACAGCTGTAGTAATCATTGTGATTCCTGAAGTTTCGTCATAGTATGGGGTTGTCCATCCTGCCCCATTGCCAGCGCTCTTACCAGCAACATACCAGTCTGTACTTGGATAATCATAGTCCTCTACTTCATATTCTTCTGTATATATTAGTGAATCTCCATCCTTGTAAACATATGGTCCAAAATACTTTGTACTACTATCATATGTATATTTTTCAAGCCACAATCCAGAACCTAGTGTGTTAGTATTCAAAGAGACTATTTTCTCAATAATCGCTCTATAATCCGCTTTTGTTAGCTCACTTCCCTTAGCTTCATACACAGAAGCTACTGCTTCTGCAATTTGCCTATGGGCTGTAAATTCATGCTCAATGGATTCATTTATTTCTACAAGTGCTACATCTATTCTTGCTTCTATTTGTCTCTCTAGTCCTTCTTTTGATTCTAAAACTGAAATAGATGCAATCAACACTGTAGCAAACAATATAATGGGAATAAATACAACTAACATCTTTGTTCTGATGCTCATGGAAACTTTAAAAAACTTCATTTTCTTCCCTCCTCCTTAAAGTTTATTTTGTCACCTACTCTTAACTTTTACATCATTGTTACCCTTTGTTACATTAAAATTACTAATTTAAAACATTTAATTTTATTAAGTACATGTTATATTGAATTATTTTCCTTATCAATAGATAGATACAGATTTTTTGCTAAATACTGCTAATTTTCGACAAAATTTGATAACTAAGCAACAAAATTGCGCTAATGCTTCTCTCTGCATAATGACCATGATAATCTACTTTTTTGCCTGTACTACATTTTGTACTACTATAAATAATAACAATAATATGGTAAGTGTTTTCGATATTGATTTACTATATTTCATCTGACTACTTCCAAAATATGATTGTTTTAATTTAATCTGTATTTATAATATATATACCCCTTAGCACCTATCAAATATAATCTATATTATAACTACTTTGATTTTTCTATGCTCATATCCCTATAATTGCTTTCGCATTAAGAGATTTATTGTATTAGGCAAACAATTCTACTTTTGAGCAAGCAATAACCCCCCTAACAAAAATTCCCCTAGACTTATCACCTAGGGAAATAAAAACATATCTACATATTCATTTAAAGTTCTTTTAGCCTTACTATTTCATTCTATTCTTTGTCTAGCATACTGCTATCTCAACATGGCTTAAGATAACAGAATAAATGTCCTTCGAGTGTGTCTGTTCTCGGAAACATATGAAGCCCAAATTTAGTATTATCGGTGCTTGAATACATATCCTCCGTATTTTTGATATTATATAAGCATGATCAATATCTATATGGTACTGTAAGAGCATCAATTTAGATTAAACTACTGTATTCCCGATTTTCTCTCCCATCTTAACTAGTGTTTCTATACCGTTCAACGAATTACACAAAATGTCTTTATCGATGACTATTCTTCCTTTTTCAAAGCAAACAATTATAGTAGATCCTCCAAACTCGAATCTCCCTTTCTCTTCACCGCGTTTCACGCTAGCTTCCTCATGATAATTAACAATCTTACCAACCAACATAGCTCCCACTTCTACAATTAAAATTTTTCCAAAGTTTTCACTATGTAAAATGGTATATTCTCTTGTATTTTCTTTATAAATAGGAACCACTTCATTGGCTACTGGATTTACAGTATGAAAAACACCTTTTATTCGATAGTTTTTCGATTTTTCTCCATTATCAATATAACAATATCTGTGATAATCATCAACTGTTAATCGAAATAATAGTAGTGTACCATCTTCATAATCATCAGCAAGTTCCTTATTTTTCAGTAAACTTTTTAAAGTATAGGGTGTATTTTTAATTATAAAATGAGAATTCTGAGTTATATGATATACACTTAATTTACCATCACAAGGAGAAATCAAGTGGTTAGGCAGATAGGCAATTTTACGTTGGTCTTCTTTAATCTTTCTTGTAAAGAAATCATTGTAAGAAGTGTATACACGCTCCTCATATTCCTCAATATTAATTTTATATATTTTTATAAATAAAGGTATTAGTATTCTTGAAAAGGAACTATTTAATATAACTCCTGATATATTTGAAACCCATGGTTTTATCAGTTGGTTCAGCAATACTCTTCCAAACTTATTTTTATATAGAAATTTAACTATCTTATTTTGTACATTGTTTTGCTTGATTGTATTGCCACTGCGATCCATACATTTCATTCGCTATTCCACCTATTGCATAATTCATGAATTAATGCTCCCTCTTGTACTGTTCTATGCTTAATACCATAATCTGAACACAGCAGAATAATTGATACTATGAAGGCCACAATTATTATCAGCAAGGAAAGCTGCTTACCCGTTGGTTTCCTTAGCCTAAAATTAAGAATAAACAATGTAGCCACAATGAAAAGCATGGCTAACAAGACCCATTTAAATGCATGCGCTGGAATAAAAAAGCTCAAAAGAAACACAACAGGCAGTATTATAGTTATTGAAGTAATGGGAAGTCCGTAATAATATTTATTGGCACCATCTTCTTTAATCTGCCTATTTGTTTCAAGTACATTAAAGAATCCAAGCCTTATGACGGAACAAACACAGTAGTACCCAATAACGATTCCGCCCAAGATTCCTCGAACCCCCAGAATATAGCATATCACTGTGGGAAATACACCAAAGCAAATCACATCGCATAACGAATCTATCTGTACCCCGAATAATTTTTGGTCATCAGTACGTTCTTTTTTTGTCCTTGCTATCTTACCATCAAACACATCACAGAGTCCTGATATTGCAAGGCAGACAATAGCAATTCTAAACTTTCCATCAATTGCCTGTGTAATACCAAACACTGAACACAATAAGCTGATATATGTAAGTATAACCGTATAATCATAAAATCCTATCATTCTTCTATTTTCCTTTCACTTAGTCTCCCTATCTTAAAAAATGCAACTATCGTAAAAATTGCACTTAAAATCAGTTCTGTATAGTAACTAAGACCTCTACTTACTATCATAGCTGGTAGTGTCACAGTTCCAAAAACAGGTGTAAATATTGATAGAAACAGCTTCTCACTAATACCCATTCCTCCTGGAAGCGGAAGCATGTCAACTGCAACTGATATCATTCCTTGCAGGACAACAATAGTAATAAAGCTTGTCTCATTAAGCCCAAATGATCGATAAGCTAGATATGTTACACCAAAAATCAGCATTCTTTGAATTATTGTTATTATAAAAACATTACATATAACCATTTTATGCGTTCGAAAATATAAGGCGATATCTTTATATTGCTTCATGGCTGATTTTATTTTTAATAAATAATGGTCTTTTCTTCGAATCAAATGTAGTCTTCCGAATAGTTCAACTAAAAAAATAAGTTGATTTTTTGCCATCGTAGGATGAAATACAAGAAGTAGCATAATCCCCACACAAAGTACATTTAATAAAAGTCCAAGACAGCAGATACCAACTATTGGGCTTAAATAGTTCATTATTTCAGTCGGTCGGACAACCAGAATAACAGTACCTAAAGCTACCAATACCACTTTATAAGTGATGGTAACAATCATAAGAATCAGTGTAGCTATAGGTATTGGTATCTTATCTTTTTTCATAAAATAAATCTGAGCAGGTTGTCCTCCTGTTGCTGATGGTGTAATACAGCTAAAGAAAAAACCAACGAAAGAATATAAAAAGCAATGGATTAGATGAACTTTTTGATTAATAGAATTCATCATATAAAATATTATAATCGATTCACTACCTATAAAAAAGATCACACATAAAACAGCCCACAGCCAATATCTAGTATTTGTACACTTAATAGTTTCTAGAATATTGCTTATGTCCTGATTATGAAATATGTAGTATAAAGTAATGGAAAAGACTATAATTAAAAATAATGTATTTAAAATAATCTTTCGTTTACTCATCGTAATTACTTGTCCTAAAAATTCTTTCATTTGCCCAGAGAAAAACTTTCTCAATACTTAAGTATATTTGAGTATGACATGCAATATAATAACATAGTTCTGCAATCAAAATACCTCCAGCTATATCTATCAGGTAATGCTGTTTTGTAAATTGAGTTGATAAGCACACCAAAATCGCAAATATACAAGAAAATGCCTTATACCAAAACGGAACTTTTTTACTGCTTCTAATACCAACAAAGCAAAACCAACTCATCAAACAATGAATGGATGGAAAAAGGTTACTTGGCGGATCCATGTGATAAACGAATCTCATTAACCAACTAAATATATCGTTTCCAGGTACCATGGGCCGTATATTTGTTGTTGGTAAAATCACAAAAAAAATACCGCATATTAATCTTGATAATATATCAGCAAAAGCAAATCTAAACCATTTTTCTTTTCCTTCATGAGTTATTAGTATATAATTGATTACCCAAAAAATATAGCATCCAAGATAGATTATCACCCATTCCTTTATAAATGGGATTCGATTATCTAACTTAGAAGTAAAATCATAATGTTTTTTTCCCTCCATAATAAATTGAGTTCCCCAATAAACAAAACCATTTATCGAAAAGCAAACTATTAGCGAGAGAATTCCATATTCTGGGACCCAAGTACCAATGGTTTTTCTATAATGTTTTCTTAAAATTGATTTACTCATAATAATTACCCATAACTCAATATTTATAATTAAGCATTAGTATACCAGATCAGTATACCATATTTTTGCTTTTAATTCAATCATTTATGTCAGAGCGTCCTGAAAGCTTAAGATTTCTCTCCGCCCCTATCAGGAAAAGCAAGGATTTTTACCCCTTGATTTTCCTAGTCTTTCATTGAAAGCATACAAACTGTCTCTACATAAGTAGTGTTCCATCATATGTAAGAGTTAATAAGGTTCTATAATTTTCAGTGTTAGTAATTAAAAGCTAATACCTATCTTTATCAAAAAAGATGAGATAGCTGACAAACCTTGGTAAAATATAATAAACTAAAAATATATTTTAAGAAATGTTACCAAATCATCTCATAATGATTTTACACTAAATTCAAAAGATAAAAATATTGAGTTTTATGATAATTTCTTAAATGAAATAAAATATAATGCTTGACATTAGAGTTTACTCCAATGATACCATTAAAATAGGAGGTATAGAAATATGTTGATTAAAGAGTTTTCAGACAAATACAACATCTCCACAGATACCATTAGATTTTATGAAAAAATAGGAATTATTCATCCAAAGCGTTTAGAAAATGGATATCGTTTATTTGATGAAGAGTGTGAAAGAATAATTCAATTGATTATTGTTTTAAAGCAATTAGATTTTTCACTAGATGAAATTAAATTTCTATTATCCTTAGAAAAACAACCTATATCATCTGAATGTAATGATATAAGCAGTAAAATGTTTCAGGAAAAAATTATTCATATCGAAAACAAGATTTTATTTTTACAAATGGCAAGGCAACAATTATATAAAGTTAAAGAACTTATAGAAAATAATCAGTATATGTATAATTATCATAAAATTCAAGAATTGGCAACATTAATGTATAAGCAATTAACGAAAGGAGGTAAAAAAAGAAATGACACCGAAAATTTGGATACGCCTTGAAGGTGCATTAGGTTTTTTATTTTGTACAATGATTTATTTTCTCTTAGGTTTTAATATCTATGTATTTTTAGCATGTTTACTTCTTCCTGATATTTTCTTGTTAGGATACATAGTAAACAATAAAGTAGGAGCATTTTTATATAACCTTGGACATGTTTTTATTTTTCCATTAATTCTATTTTTGCTCGCAGTTATTACAACAAAACAAGCTTTTCTTGTTATTGCATTAATATGGGCATCTCATATTTTTTTTGATATTATGATAGGATACGGTTTGAAATATAATGAAGGGTTTAAAATTACACATCTTCAAAAATTAGATTAGGAAAATATACTGTATTACCACACTATCACATATATAGTTCAGAGTATAAGATACTTCAATACTCTGAACTATTATCTTTATATATTTCCTAGATAGCTTTCATTTTCTATGACTTCTCTTTTATACCAGAATGATTTTACATTTGATATATGTCAAATTCATCTACTTCTCCTTCTTCTATAAGCTCAATAAATTCATTTGCTTTATGCTTCTCTAGTTCATCTTCCGCCCGTTAAAATCCCTCATCTGCGGAGTTCCAAGTTTTTCTTCCAAAAGTACTCCACAGCTTCCACAAATAACTCTTCCAGTAAAAGACTTGTCTTCTATTTTGGCAAAGTCTAACTACCCTACTCCATGTCTTTCCATATAGTCTTTTCTTCTTACTATTTCTGGTTGTACTGTTTCTCACATTATAATTTGAAAGGAGCAATTAAAACATTGCCCCGTGCATCCCGAGAGAAGTGCGAGGACATGACAAGTGAGACAAGGGTAGCCAATATCTCAGTTTTTTTACCTTCATTACCTGATTCCTCCATACTGAATTGTTTTGTAAAAGCCATTTCATTTAGATTTTGTAAACGTGGCCAGGACAAGCATCTGCCCGATGAGTGCCGCAACAATCGCCAACCATGAAAATTTAAGGCCAAAAAGAATTGTCAACAGGATAAACGCCGCTATCGCCGCGATCCAAAGTGCACTGGAAAACAGACCAAACCGCTTTTCCTGTGCCGGATTGCCGAAGCACTCAAATGAATATTTCATATATTTCTCGCGCTGTTGAATCACCCACGGTTTGCTCCTATCCTTTTCAGTCAGCACAAGAAATGTACCGAGTGCCAAGCTGGGCAGGATAAACGGGATAAGTGTAGCAATCGCGTATGGTAGTCCCGCGCTGTCTTCAAAATATGTTATTATGAACACAATCACGCCAAACATGAAAACACCTGCTGAAAGCACATACAGAAACGCCCGCTTCCAACCCATTGCTTCATGCACAGCAGTTTCTTGCGTAAGCCCAAGAAACAAAAAGCCGAGAATTGGAATAACTCCGAAAATGAGCAACGAGCCTAATGACGCATTAATGTCGCCGCTAAAGAATCCCGAGAGGGCAGCAACAATCGCCCCAAAACAGAGAATAGCACCACATAGGACATAAAGAATGATTCTACATGTCGACATATAATGTCTGGTTTTCAAATACATCTCACTGAGTATCTCCTGTTTTTTCTTGCAACTGAATTCATCTGCCACTACTGATATATCTCCAAGTTCACTCGTTGCCTTTTCAAAAGCATCCTTTTCATCCAGTCCGCTCTTAATAAGACTCTTTATCCTCTCGTCTAGAAAGCTTTTGAGTTCTTCCTTGAAGTCTGTAAGCTCCAAAGTCTCCTGATAGTCGGAAAACAGCGAATCGATATACTTACTCGTGTTCATTACTTTTCCTCCTTTAACAATTTATTTAAGATTTTTAATGTAAACTCCCAGTTCAATAGGTTTTGCCGATACAGCTCACGTCCTTTGTCTGTAATACTATAGTATTTGCGCCGCGCACCCTGCGTTTCGTTGCCCCAATACGATGTAATATACCCGCCTTTTTCCAGCCGCTTATAGCTGGAATACAATGTATCCACCTTCAACTCGTACTGCTCACCCGTGCGAGCTAAAATTCGATTGTAAATTTCCAAGCCATAACAATCATTATTCATCAAAACGCCTAGGACTATGGTGTCCGTATGACCCCGCAAGAGGTCTGACGATAATTTTGGCTCCATAGCAATCTCCTTTCACTCAAGAATTTAGAAAATTCAATACATTTACTTGTCACTGATTATTATCACACAAATATCTGTGTCTGTCAAGTATATTTTCGACTAACTTCCATTGGAGATTGCTTTCAATGTAAATTTGTATAATGTTCGATTTGTGCCTTTTAACTGGCTTCCTGCTGAAATATATCACCATAAGGTTTTTCAGATATTATTTTCTAGACATCAGTACTACCATCTCCACATGAGTTATAGCAAAAGTTTGATATTAATAAGCAAAAAGAAAGAGGCGCTTTAGAGTTTATACTCCTAACCCCTCCATTAAATATATGTATCGACAATACTTTTCTTGGTTATTATGTATCTAGAAAAATATTTATATTTTCAAGTTGTTTTTTAGCCATTTCTTCAATATATTTGCCTTTTATATCTTTCAAAATTTCATGCTTTGCTATTTTTCTAAAGGCAGGTCCATATACCTTTATGCTATTATGAATAGTACCATCATAATCAAAAAAATAATCTTTATCTTGTTAAATGGAAGCAAATTTGACATACTATTAAAATTGCCTAAGTAAGTTTACCATTTCAATAGCTGTAACAGCTGCATCATATCCCTTGTTACCAACCTTTGTCCCAGCTCTCTCTATTGCCTGCTCAAGTGTATCAGTAGTAAGAACTCCAAATATTACTGGAACTTCAGTTTCAAGAGATACACTTGCTATTCCCTTTGCTACTTCTGCTGATACATATTCAAAGTGAGGTGTAGAACCTCTTATAACAGCACCGAGGCAAATAACAGCATCATATTTATTTGACTTAACCATTTTCTTAGCTGTCAATGGAATTTCAAAAGCACCTGGAACCCAAGCTATCTCTATTTCACTTTCCTGGACACCATGCCTCTTTAATGCATCTATTGCTCCTTCTAAAAGTTTACCTCCAATGAATTCATTAAATCTTCCTACTATGATACTAAACCTTAACCCTTGGGCTATTAAATTTCCTTCAACGATTTTCATTTTAATTCCTCCATTCTTTAAGTTATCATTTATTTTTAAAATTAAGAATATGGCCTAATTTTTGCTTCTTTGTCTTTAGATAATATTCATTTTTTTCATTGTGAGTCATCTGTATAGGCTCTCTGCCTACAATCTCTATTCCATATCCAGTAAGACCAGCTATTTTCTTTGGATTATTGGTCATAAGTCTTACTTTTTTAACACCTAAATCTGCAAGAATCTGAGCTCCAATTCCATAATCTCTTAAATCTGCTGGAAACCCTAAAGCTATGTTAGCTTCAACTGTATCCATACCTTGATCCTGCAGTGCATAAGCTTTAATCTTATTAATAAGCCCTATACCCCTGCCTTCCTGTCTCATGTATAGAAGAATTCCTTTCCCCTCTTCTTCTATCTTCTTCATTGCAGCTGCAAGCTGTTCTCCACAGTCACATCTTAAAGAACTAAAGGCATCCCCCGTAAGACATTCTGAATGTACTCTTAGAAGAATTGTTTCACCACCTGAAACTTCCCCCTTTATAAGAGCTACATGATGTTCTCCATTTAAGATATTTACGTATCCTACCATTTTGAATTCACCGTATTTTGTAGGCAACTTTGATTGAGCCACTCTTTTTATATGAGTCTCATGCTTCCTCCTATATGCAATAAGATCTGCTATAGTAACTATCTTTAAATTATGTTTTTTTACAAACTCCATAAGCTGTGGAATCCTAGCCATGGTTCCGTCTTCATTCATTATTTCACAAATAACACCCGCAGGATACAAACCTGCCAGCTTAGCCAAATCTACCGCTGCTTCTGTATGTCCTGCCCTTTTTAAGACGCCGCCTTCTTTAGCTTCCAAAGGAAACATATGTCCAGGTTTTCTAAAATCTGACTCTCTTGCATTAAGGTCAAGAACCTTAAGTACAGTAGCTGCTCTCTCATAGGCTGATATTCCTGTTGTTGTCTCAATAGCATCAATTGATACAGTGAATGCAGTCTGATGTGAATCTGTATTTCGTTCCACCATTGATAGAATATTTAATTCTTCTAATCGCTCTCTTATAATAGGTAAGCATATAAGCCCTCTACCGTATTTTGCCA
This sequence comes from Proteiniborus sp. DW1, assembly GCF_900095305.1. NCBI lineage: Bacteria > Bacillati > Bacillota > Clostridia > Eubacteriales > Proteiniborus > Proteiniborus sp. DW1. The sequence continues at coordinate 72,009 of NZ_FMDO01000056.1, forward strand.
TAAAATTGATAGCTTCTGGTGTTACCTTTTCTGCAGCCATTAAAAGATCTCCCTCATTTTCCCTATCTTCGTCGTCTACTACGACTATCATCTTACCTAGCCTTATATCTTCTATTGCTTCCTCTATTGTATCAAACATATTCATTCTCATCCCCCATTTTCTTTATGCAAACCCATGTTCAGTTAAAAATTTAAGATCTATTCCTTTATTAACTACTACCTGCTCTTTTGCTTCAATAAGCTTTTCAATATATTTACCTATCATGTCACATTCTAAGTTGACCTTATCTCCAATCTTCTTGCTTAATAGAGTAGTCATATCCTTAGTGTGAGGAATGATAGAAACTTTAAATGCAAAATCATCTACATATGCTACAGTAAGACTTACTCCGTCTATTGCAATTGAACCTTTTGGCACAATATATTTTAATATTTCAGGAGAAGTTGCAACTGTAATCCATACTGCATTATCTTCCTGTTGAAAATTTTCAATGGTCCCCATTCCATCAATATGCCCACTAACAATATGTCCACCTAAGCTATCCCCTAACCTTAAGGCTCTTTCAAGATTAACTTCATCTCCAGGTAAGAAATGCCCCAAATTACTCCTCCTTATTGTTTCTGCCATTACGTCTACACTAAACCTGTTGCTGTCAAAAGAGGTTACAGTGAGACATACTCCATTAGTGCATATGCTGTCTCCTAGCTTTATCCCTTTTAGAACTTTTCTTGCTTTGATTGTTATTCTTGAGGATTTTGTAGATTTCACCACAGATTCAACTATTCCAATCTCTTCTACCAATCCTGTAAACATTTTTTTAACCCTCCTTTCTAATGTATGCTTCTATCATTATGTCTTGCCCAAAACGGTGAATATCCATATTTTCAAGGTTTATTGCGTCTTTCATATGTGCTTTTCCCAGCCCACCAACTGGAGTTTTTGCAGTATTTCCTCCAATAATTTTCGGAGCAATAAATGCATTTATCTTATCAACTATTCCTTCCTCTAAGGCACTATAATTAAGTTGGCTTCCCCCTTCTAATAAAATGCTATCAATCTTTCTCTCTCCTAGCTCCTTCATAAGAAAAGTCAAGTCAACTCCTCCATTTTTGGAAGGCACTATAATGACTTCAGCCCCCTTTTCTTTAAGCATCTTTACCTTTCCCTTATCAGCTTTACTAGAAACTGCTATGATAGTCACTGCATTTGATTCAAGGTTTAATACCTTTGCTTCAAGGGGAATTCTTCCACTGCTGTCTACAATTATTCTTATGGGGTCACAGCCTTTTCTATCATCTAATCTAGTTGTCAAATATGGGTCATCTGCAAGCACTGTACCTATGCCAACCATAATTCCAGATACCCTATGCCTTAATTCATGAACATATTTCCTAGAAAGCTCTCCAGTAATCCACTTAGATTCATTTGTATAGGTAGCAATTTTACCATCAAGGGTCATTGCAGTTTTCATTATTACGAAGGGTTTCTTTGTAGTTATATATTTAAGAAATATTTCATTTAATCTTTTCACTTCATCCTCAAGAACTCCTACAATCACTTCTATACCAGCTTCCTCTAAAATTTGGATACCTTTTCCGGCTACTATAGGATTAGGGTCCTTTAGCCCTATAACTACTTTCTTTATTCCTTTCTCAACGATTGCTTTAGCACAAGGCGGAGTTTTTCCATAATGAGAGCAAGGTTCTAAAGTAACATACATAGTTGCACCTTTAACATCCTCAGTAGCGTTAAAAAACGCATTAATCTCTGCATGATGATGACCATAAGCCTTATGATAGCCTTCACCAATAATTCTACCTTCTTTTACTATAACTGCTCCTACCAATGGATTTGGATTTGTATACCCTATTCCTCTCTTTGCCAGTTCTAATGCTCTTTTCATGTATTCCATATTAAGACATCACTCCAGTATTGGATAATCAAAAAACCCTGAGATAAATCCCAGGGTATAAAGCCTCTAAAAATTGTCTTGATTATAAGTATTATGATAAAACATAAGCTTATAGCTCAAATTACTTAAAAGTATCTTCTCCCATCCAGACTATACTGTCGGCTTCGGAATTTCACCGAATCAACCTTACGGCTCGCGGGCTATACCGCCGGTAGGGAATTACACCCTGCCCTGAAGATTTATTTATTCAGTTTTTACATGTTAAACTTTAACACAATAATATAAATATGTCAATAAATCAAACTTAAATAGTTCCATCTCTTTGCAGATTCACATAACAAATAGAACTTTAAGCTTTAATTAACCTTGTAGGTACGCTTCCACCACTTTGATACTGCTCATTTTATGTGGCTTCTCAGAAAAATCATTTTTCTTTTCCTTTCTGTCAGCACAGGCCTCTGAACAACTGTTACAGCTTTTATTGCAATTTTCGCTCATAATCTTAGCTCCTTTATTTTAGATTGTTATTTAACTACATGAAACAAATGATTTTACAAAAAACAAGTCACTACTCCAACATCGAATAAAATTTTACAGGCATCCATTTCCATAATACAGGCTAAAACCTTGTTCGCTGCTCTGGTCTTTTGATATCCATGTGTTTCACTAATATTTTGATAGTTATTTACCTAAAGAATATAATTTTAAGGATACAGTTCACAAGATACTAAAAGCAGGAACTAGGCTATACTAAAGGAGAATGGATAACTTTATCTAAATCCATCTTTATATTAAATTAAGGCTAAGATTAGTAATGGGACAAGATTAAGAAAATCCCACCCCAACTATTGACAAAAAGCCACAAAAACCCGCTTCCTATAAAGCAGGTAGGGTTTGTCATTCAATATCAAGGGCAGTCTTCCAATCAGTTTCCTTAAAACCTACCAGCACAAAGTCATCACCAATAAGGATAGGACGCTTTACAAGCATACCGTCTGATGCCAATAGATTATACTGTTCATCCTCACTCATAGTAGGAAGCTTATCCTTCAGCTTCAGTTCTCTATATAGCTGTCCGCTAGTATTGAAGAACTTCTTCAATGCCAAGCCACTTGTTTTATGCCAACTCTTCAACTCTTCTATTGAAGGATTGTTTTCTTTGATATGCCTTTCTTCAAAGGCAACTTCATTTGCCTTCAACCATTTCTTAGCCTTCTGACAGGTGGTACATTTCGGATAACACAAAAATATCATAATCTATCTCCTTTCTCCTTTTTAGCGGAACTCTTTCTAATAATTCTTACCATATTACGCATCAATTTGCTTAGTACGTATAATGTTTATGTATATATAATATATCTTTTCCATACCAAATTCAATTAATTAACCTAATCTACCAACTTTCCCAATTTACTAAAGTTTAAATCGGTTGATACATACCTTAAAAGAATAAAATAAAGATTTCTTGACATAAGACTTACATCTGCTTCTTCAGTAATTTCATTACAAGCAGTATTCCGACATAAACATGACACAAACAGATAGAATGAATACTGTTTGAGTGTGTCCTATCTCAAAACATATTAGCAATATTAGGTATATATCGATTACGTAAAAATCAAAACTACCCACTTAGCAGGTAGTTTACTCAGGTTTTTTCTGAAAATGGCGATTTAATAGAATTTATCTGAATCAAGTGCAGATATTCTCTTTGAGCTCCTCGTTTCATTGTACAGCAACTAGAAGAAGATAATATATTTGACGGACTTGAGTCATCTGTTCCACCACAGCCCAATTGCCGGGTTTGTGTAGGTTATTAGTTACCTTACCTCCTAATTGAATTCCTTGATAAGACTGTAGTTCTTTTTTAGTTAATTCCTTTTCTTATTCTTAAGTAATTTCCATTCTTATCTATAAACTTACAGGTGCCATCGGCTAAATCTACCCTAGCATAGCCTTCACTAAAGGGATAGACATTAGTAAATTCTGTTGGTATGACTTGTTTACCTTCTCTGTTAATAAATCCCCATAGATAAGCATCACCTTTTTTGATAGCAACTGGTGCCATCCCTTCATTGAAATCTCCCGCAAATACTATTTCCTTAGGCAAATCAATTACCACATTGCCCTGCTTATCAATATATCCTAAATCATTTTCTACATAGTTTTCTATCCTCTTTGCTACAAAAGTACCATCTGGATATGTAATATTATAAGTCACATTTGCCCTATAATATCCCTTGTTTACAAAGGCTAAACCTTCGGAAAAATTGCCAGCATTTATATAGTTAGGACTAATCATTACTTCTCCATCCTTATTAATATAACCGAACTGATAACAAGTAATACTTCCGCCCTCTTTAGACACCAACCCTATTTTAAAACGAGCCAATCCCTCTGAGAAAAAATGTTCAATATTATAATTATTTAAATTATAAGATTTTAAACCTCCTTCTCCACTTTCTACATATGCAGAATGGTCCTCGAACTCAATTCCCTCAATTGCTTCTCTTAAGTCTATTACTTCATTAAAATCTTTATCGACATACCCTGTAAATCTCCTAAAACTATCAGTATAGGGCTCTCCTGTACTATATTCTATATAAGCCAGTCCCTCTGAAAAATGAAAACTAGGTTCCCTTACTTTTTTACCATGTGTATAGTCCTTATCATTAATGTCTATATATTTACATGAGATATCAGCTATAAATCCATTTGCTACATTTTCTAATCCGTATTCATTTACAAATACAACTGCTCGGCCTTCGGAAAACTTAAGTTCACCTGCGCCAGAGGACGCAGTAAAATTTGGCTTTGTATATTTATATGGAATTAAAAACTTCCCAGATTTATCTATAGCTCCAAAAATCATTGGAAAACGTCCAAGTTTATAAGAATCCTTATCATGTTTACCCACCCAAGCAACTCCTTCATTAAAATCGTAAACATGATCATATTTTGCATCGATGATTATATTTCCCTCTTTATCCACAAATCCTTTTTTCCACTGATTTTCGTCACCTTTATATTCAGAAAATGAAGCTAAACCCTCGGAATAATTTCCTATTATATATTTAGACGATATTTCTCTGATAATATCTCCTTTATTATTAACCAAATAACCTATATTTTGATGCTTCAAATATAACCTATTTTCGGATAATCTAGTAGCACTATTTTCATCAAAGGTATCTATATACTCACCTATATCCTCTTGTCCTGTTATTAATATAGTCCTTTCATTTTGATTCCATACAACATTCATATCTAAGCTTTCAGCTATAAATCTAACTGGTACTAAAGTTCTTCCGTTGACAACTTTTGCAGGCACATCTAAAGTTTTATGCTCTCCATTAATCTTTGCATCTTTACTGTCCAATTTTAATACTATCTCTTTACCTTCCACTGTTCCAGTTATTGTTTTAGTAGCGTCGTCCCAACCAACTTCCAACCCTAAAGCTTCAAATATCGCTCTTAATGGGAGGAGTGTTCTTCCTTCAATTATTTGTGGTGGTACATCAAATGATAGCTCTTTGCCTTCTAATAATACTTTAATATCGCCTGATGCATATATAGCTTTAGGTGGTACGGCTATAAACCCAAATGCTAATATAGAAATTAAAAAAAACTTTAAATATTTTTTCATTTATATTCTCACCTTTCACATTATTTGCTTATAATATTTTTATTTCCCGTAGTTCTTGGTATTTTATCACTCCAAATTAGCATATCATACACGTATTAGTAAAATCAACCACAAAAACCGTCCTCTTGGTTAGCCTTCGGTTTGCTACAGCCTGTCATCCCCTTGAAACCTAAGTCTAGTTAAAAACCAAGCTTTACTCTAGCGACCAATTCTTCCATCTATATATCTCATTATTCTTAGTCCTTCTCTGATTATATTCTTCTATAGCCTTATTTATTTTGTCAAGTAACAACCCCTTTTGTTCTGGTAATTTCCCTTTTAATATTAACGTATTGGTCTTATGAGTTGCATTGAATATAGTATTTTCCATATGTAGATTTTCCAGTAACATTTTTTCTTCCTTTATTAAATCCAATATTTTTAATCTTTCAAATTCTCATACTTAATCAACTATTTCAACCTTTTTTTCTCTAAACACACTCAATCGTAAAATGTCGCCGTTCACACTAACACCCCACTGGATTAGCTCCAATACATTGTCAAACACCCAAATATTTTCCGAAATTGTCTCTTAATATTTCAATAAGTGTTTTATTAGGGTTTAAAATTGATATATAGCTGTAATCCAACTGCAAATGCTAATATATTTGCCAGCCAAGCATCCTGATAAGCGATAGCAGATGGATTCAAAATGGCTGTACTGCCAAGCAAAAATCCTGTAAACATCGATGCGTATATTTAACTGCATTAATTATGGCACTCCTTCTCTTCCAAAAGTTCTCTGTATTGACGAATTTAAAGGCAATGCTGAGACTGGAAAGTACAATGTATTCTTGTTGATGGCGAGAAAAACAATGTAAGAAAACGTCTACAAAAAACTATGCCTACTAACCTCAGAAAATACTATAAACGGAGTAGAAAGCTGATACTTACCCGTTATAATAAGCTTAAAGATGAGAATTAGGTTTATTAAGTACACCCTAAAATAGGATTAGGGCTAAAAATAGTAATGGAGCGAGATTAAAGAAAATCTCACCCCAACTATTGACAAAGAGCCTTTAAAATTTAGTTTCACCGCTCATGCTGCCCAAGATTATGACATAAGTCCATTTTTATTAGTTAAATACTATTATTTCATCTAATTTACTTATATTCTCTGAACTAAACTAGTGAGAAATAATTATTAGGGTTCTATCTTTAATTGATAATAATTGTGATTCAATTGCTTTAGCATTTTTTTCATCAAGGTTAGCTAATGGTTCATCCAGTATTAATATGGGGGTTTCTCTTAGTATACTTCTTGCAAGAGTAACTCTTCTTTTTTCTCCCCCCGAGAGGTTAGTTCTTCCCTCATGAATTAAAATGTCTAAACTATGGTGATTAGCATATCTATCTAAACCTACTTTAGATAATACACTAACAAAATCATAATTTGTAGTTAGGAGCAATAATATGATTATAATAATGTTCTACTAAAATAGAGGGGATTATAAGTTCATTCATTCTATTATCATAATTCTACTACAAACTTCAATTTTACTTGTTTTCTAATTATAAATATTGTATCATACAGCTTTTATCAAATAAACATATCTTTCTCTCTTCTACATATCCTTAGATATAATCCATCTTCCATCACAATAATCCTCAAATTTTTATTATGGATATGTTCCCGTGAAGAGAATAGGCATTGAATTTCATCTGTACATTCAATGCCTTAAAATCTCTAAAATCATTATATTCACTAAATTCTATGATTTTTCTAACTTCACTACGACTTCAACGTGCAACGAGCGGGGTGGTTTGATGTCTTTTACATTGTCGGTAGTCGGAAACACGTCATCCCCACTTTTGCACTATCGGTAGGCGGGAACATATCCACCAATCGTACCATTTACGAAAAGGGCACTCTTACTAGGAGCACCCTCAATAATAAATATTAATGTAATTAATAGTCTTTTTTCTTTACTGGAATCCAGATTTCGCTTCGATACTTTGGGTTTCCAGTGTCTGGATTCTCATTCCATAAAATTTCAGGACCTTCAACCGCCTCGTATCCTGAAGATGGAAACCACTCTGAGTATATCCTCCCCCACACATCTTGAAGTGTTTCCGGAAATGGTCCAATCGATTCAAATACAGCCCAGGTACTAGCATCAACTTTTAATACATCAAAATCTGCAGTTTCATTACTTAATGTTGCTACCCCGATGTAATGATCTAATTCTCCTTTCTCTCCCATTCTACCTTCTGAAAAATTAGTGGAAGCACTAATAATACCTTTAGGTTCTACATTTGAAATTGCTTTTAATTGATTAATAACATCCATGGTTAAAAGTTCAGTCATTTTTGCAATCTCGGGATTGACACCTTCAAAAATAATTGGAACTCTCTTCTTAAATCCTACTAACTTAAAAGGTCCTTTCTCAACAATACGATAGTTCATTTCGCATCCTCCTTTAATTGATAATTGAAAGGTCATTCGAGGATAAGCTTTTAATTGTGTATTCTCACTCCTTGCCTCAGAAGGGAGAATACCATGCAGGGAATGAAAAGCACGGGAAAATGAATCAGCCGAATTATAGCCGTATTTCACGGCTACATCAATTATTCTTAAATCATTATCTTTCAAATCAAGTGCAGCCAACGTCAGTCTTCTTCTCCGAATATATTCTGATAAACTTATTCCTGCTAAAAAAGAAAACATCCGCTTGAAATGATACTCTGAACAATAAGCGATTTTAGATACTTCACTATAATCAATTTCCTCTGTTAAGTGCTCTTCAATATACGCTAATGCATTATTCATACTTCTTAAAGTATCCATTGAACAACCTCCTTTCATCATCAATATTATCAAAGGGTGCGTTTACTCATCCGACATTCTGTGCACAGTTTTGTCGATTCTCTTTCGTGTAGCTAGTATCGTTAAACTGAATTTATCTTTGGGACGTTTACCAAGGAATCCTTTATTTTTCTTCAATGTATGGATTGTCACACTTATTTACAGTTTTCTTAAGGTTAGGTAATTTATATTCTTTAGGACTTAAATATCTTAACTTTGAGTAAATCCTAATATTATTGAACCAATTAACATAATCAGCTTTAGTTCATTAGCTATTTTAGATTGATTACTTTTATCTACATGAGGCTTGTGACTGGTATAATAAAAGAGAGAAATTTTGGCAAACAAAAACGGAGAATATTTTCCAGCTTAATACAATAATACCTTATCTTCTGATAAAATTAAAGATAAGTTTTATCAGAGGAAGAATACAGCTTGAAGGGACGGAATATGTTTGCTGAAATTAAACAGTATAAATTAAAAGGATTCAATAAGTCTCAAGTAAGTAGATTTCTTAATATTAACTACAAAACAGTAGATAAATACTGAGATATGTCTTATAAAGAATATGCAGAGTTAAATGATGCTGCTAAGAATAGAATCAAAAAAGTTGATAAGTATAAGGGCTAATATTATCTTGGATAAAGGAGCTTAGGGATTTATCTACTGCTCAAATATTTGATTGGCTTAAAGAAAGGTATGGTGACGTGGATTTTAGTGATAGAACATTAAGACTTTATGTAAAAGACTTAAGAGAGAAATATGGACTGACTAAAGTACCTTGTATGAGGCAATATGAGGGAGTTTTCTTTCATAATTCTAGATATTCTTCTTCTAGAAACTTTATATCCTAGTTTATTTAGCTCCTTTTTTATCTTTCTTGTTCCATAGTTATTTCTACTGCGTCTGAAGATATCTTTAACGTGGTCTGTAATTATAGCTCCTTCTTTGCAAGAGTTAGAGGGCTCTTTATTTAAATGATAATATAGTAAACTTCTTTGGACCTTTAAAAGTTCACACATTGCACTAATACTGTATTTCTCTCTATTAGAAATGATAAGGTCTACTTTTTGCCTAGCGGTAGTGCTGCCTGCTTTAAAATATCATTCTCCATTTCAAGTTGTTTTACTTTCTTTCTAAACTCTATTAATTCTTTCTCCTCTTCAGAGTAAGAGGTGTTTTTCGATGCAGTATTTAATCCATCGATTCCCAAGGATTGATAGTTTCGAATCCAATTTCTTAGAGATGATTTATTTACACCAATTTGTTTAGCAATATTATTGATAGAATCTTTTCATTCTATATATCTCAGAACAAATTCTAACTTTTCATCTGTTGAGAATCTACTTTTTCTTCCCATAAAAATATACTCCTCCTTGTAGTATCAGTTTTTGTTATTTTAACTGTCTACTACAAGGGGAGCATATCAATCTTGATGCATTTATTGTTTCCATTTCCAAATTTTTTATATATTATTTGTGCTATATCTTATTTCTTAAGTAAAAAGACAAATGATATATCTTGTGGCAGTTTTCCATTATTATTAAACTTTCTTTCTCAACGACTACTCCCCTATCACATAAAAAGCCTCTCTATTATACAATTCTATTATTCTGCTAGTAATATCTTTACATTATTAGGCAATATGCATGGTGGTCCAGAACAATTATAAGAAATTGTATCACTATAGTAGCATTTTGAACAAGATACCGAAACATAGTGCTTTGTTCCAGAATGATAATCTGTATACGAATGTCCTTCAAACTTTTCCGATACTTTTTTATAACTAACAACATCTTTACAATCATGGCAATAAACCGATTCAGTTACTATATGATAATGCCCTCCAAAACTCCTTCCCTCATAAGTTGAAGTTTTTGACACACTTTTCCGATGACTTGGAAGACACTTGTTTTCAGCAAATATCACACTTGAACTTAACAATAATAATATTATTATTAATATCAGTCTTTTTTTCATCTGAAACCCTCCTTTTATTAATTTAATAGATAAAACTTTCTTAAACTATCCTCAATGCCTTTTATTGATATTGTATTATTAGAGCTTAGTTGAAAATGCATAAAGTGAGTTTCTAAATCCTGTAATAAAGTGAAGATATCAAAGCTAGAAAGATCAACTTTAATTAAAGAATGATTATTGTCATAATTTAAATATAGATTATCTGTTAATAAATATGAAAATCCACCCCCTTTTTCATTCACATCTATTTTATATAATTTCATGTTATTGTAGTTATATAAGTAATAGTTTCTGTTTCCTACATTATAGCTTTCATACCATAAAAAGTAATTATCATTTGAACTACAGTCAACTAACTTTACTTCCTTAGGTAAAGCTACACTTATATTCTCTTGTGTTTCAAGATTATACCTGTTAATTGCTATTGTACAATCTTGAGTTTCAGTCATGAAAGTTATATTGTTATCAAATATGTCAAGTCTTACATAGGGAGAAAAGCAAATAACATTGCTTATATCTACAGGTTCAAAGCTATTATCGGAAATATTATAGACCTTTATCTTATTACTTAACTTCTCATTATCTGTACTTTCTTTCTTGGATTCATACCAAGTTAGATAATTTGTGGAAACCGATAAGCATATGGGGTTATATATTTCTTCCATTAATTTTAGTCTTCTTAAAATATTTATTTCTTTTGTAATCAGATTCATTGAATATAAGGTAGTATAACTATGTCCTTCCTCATAAGTTTCCTCAACCCAAAACATATATCTGTCATTACAGACCATTTCATTCAAGACAACAAGACCTTCTTTATCACATGTATATAACAATTCATTAGTAGAGTTACTAATATCATACCTGTATATTTCAAACTTATAAGCACTAACAGCCATTTTTTTCTCATACCCTATAACATAGATTAAATCATTCTCGGCTAATGCATAATCCCATATTTCCCCTGAACCATTTTCAACTTTATCTGTAAACTTTGATGAATCTAATGTTAATATTGGTTGTATTTGGTTATAAGGCATTGTATCTACTTTATTTAAGTCTATTGCTATAGGATTTTTAAATAATTTTTCTGAAATTATATAATCACATAATGCTTCTTTTGAAGTTCCATCCAATAAATCATTAATTATCTCCTTACTATCAAGTTGATTTACAGTATGTTCTTTTTTGTAAGTTACCAAACTTTCTTCTTTCCCTTTGGGTTTCGAATAGTTATCATTGTAATTACAAGAACTTAAAATAAAGCTTACCAATATAAATAATAAGATTAACCATTTCACACAAATTCCCCCAAATCTTAACTTATCCTTCCTACAAAAACTATTTTGGTATGCTCATCTTCGACTCATTGCTAACGACTGAATTATGATTAATGTGCTAAACAAATAAGGAATCTTTCATCTCTATAACTATCTAATGCATTATATGCTTCTTCCAATGTTATATTAAATGTTCCTCTATATTTGTCATTATAGTTACAGTCTTTTACTGTAATTTTATTCGTCGCTACATTTATTGAACCCACAGCTATATAGTGCCCTGATTGATGTCCATTATAATAGCCTAAGTATTCTGTTCTTGCATGTAAAATCGGAGGTGCATCAAATTGGAGACTTGTGGCTATTCTATTTTTTAGCTGATTCATATTCATACTGTTTATTCCGTAGTAGGAATAAGTATAATTTGGTGAATATTTATTTAGTGCATCCGTGACAAGATATACATATGCACTACCATTTTCTTTAATCTTCATCTCTTTTGTTAAGGTGGCCATTTTCGAATTATCTGTACTTCCAGATACATTTGATTGACAGCCCAAACCATATAATGCTTGTAAAACTGAAGCTGCCCCACAGTTATTACTAGTAGATTGCTTTATAACAGGAACATTTGCATAATAAACATCTCCGATTACAATATTTGGGCTTATTCCATTATATAATTTTGAAATCATTTGCCTCATTTTGTATGTTTCATATGCTTTTTCATTAATCAATTCAATAAAACTAATATTTTTATTTTTTGCTTCTAACAAGAATTCTTTGCTATCCTTATAAATTGATATTAGCTCTAATCTAATTTCTTCAATTTCTGAATCTCCTATATCGGAATTTATTAGATTATCATTTATATGCCCATGATAATCTGCATATGATTGAAAATGGAAGGAAAAGATAATTATGGTACCTATTAAAATAGCTATCACCTTTTTCATTGATATGCCTCCTCGCATAATTTTATTTTCTTTTTATTACTAGCTTTCATTCGATTAACAGCTTATATTTTACTAATTATATTAGCTATAATTATTCAGTCTTTTATTATCAATAACCTCCCTAAAACACTTTAACTTAACTTTGCTTATCAAATATTATAAATGCCACCCCTTTGCTTATCGTTGCTATTCGAGCATGATAACAGATATCAATTTTCTGAAACGAAGGTATCAAAATCTAATTATACCTTCATTGATTATGATTTCGATACTATGTCTAGACCTATCTCTAATTTCTAAAATATTCTTTGTCTAAATCTTAAATGCTAATATACCGCTTCACTACTTGTCATACTTCTTGTTTCAACATTAGAACTACTGTACGCTTTTACCTCTGCAGTTACTCGATAAGTATATCCCTTAGAAATTGTAGTTGTTTCATATAAAAATGCTCTGTGCGAATTAGCACTTTCCGCAAATGTTTTAATAGTTACCCACCTTCCATCCTTATACTGTTGTAAATTTGCTGTAATGGTAACTTTAGTTGTTATTCCTTGATAACCATATACGGAACAATCTGTTGTTGCCTTTCCATTAGAATCTATATACAAAAAACATGATGCCCTTGCAATATAATCCATATATGGGCTAATTATTGATTCTTGCTCCAATGATTGTTCTTTATTAGTTTCATCTGCAAATACTTTCATGGAAATACTACTCATTAAACATAAGCATAGCATCAATAGAATAAGCTTCTTAATCATAAAATACCCCCTTTTAATTTCGTTCTTAACTATACTAACGAATGAAGGGGGTGATTTGTGACATCTATTTTAAATTATTTAATCTTTTTCTAAAATACTTTTTACTATTTTTATAACTTCATCTTTACTTATACTAGAAATTATGGTATAGGAATAAGAATTATCACTCCAATATATTTGATTTACTCCTTTACTGGTAAAAAAAGTAACTGTTTGATTAGTTATTTCAATAACTTCAGTTTCAATATTTTCAGTATCTAATATAATTTCTCCATATGATAACACTCTTTGTTCATAAAATATCTCTTTATTATTTTCACTTATATAGATAACTCTATAAAGATGATCATTTGTACTTTCTTCAAGTATCGAAAATCCTTTAGGGATATATTCTGGGATAACAGGTATTAATTTATTATTATCATTAATATGATCCTTACTTTTAAATATTATTGACGTAAATTCCTCCCATACCTCTGTTACTATTTCAAAGAATTTAACCCGATATGCTTCTACGCTCATGGTTGTGGCAAAAGCTATAGTTACAAATATTAGAAATATAGCTGCAACCCTTTTACTATAGTTTATAAAGCCCCTCATGAAAGGAGTCCTTTTTTGCTGTCTTATAAGTTTATCCATGTTTTTCTCAAATCTTTTAGAAAATTTATGTGTTAACTCCTCTTCTTTTGGTAAACTTTTAATAATTATATTTTCAGTGTTCTTCATATATTTATAAAAGAACTCATCATTAATTATATATTTATCCATAAGACTTATCATTCCCTTCAGCTAAAATCTCAGTTAATCTTTTTTTACCTCTTGATATTCTTTGGCGTACATTTTCTTCGGATATTTTTAAAATTTGTGAAATTTCTTCATTACTATAACCCTGGGAATATTTTAGTCTTAGTACGGTAGAATAATTTACAGGCAGTTTTAGAATAGCTTTTTCTATATCACTCAATATAAAGTTATCGTTACTCTTTATATCTTCAATATATATCTCTACTTCATCAAAAGATATATGATTTTCACGTTTTCGTTTGCGATAAAAATCAATTGCTATATTTTCTACGATTATAACGATGAATCCTTTACTTTTGTGACTATCAATTTTATCTATTTTAGATAAATTATCAATAATTCTTAAAAATGCCTGATGAACAACATCCGCTGATAAATATTCATCTTTAAGTATCCTATTGGCAACATAAAACATTGTTTGTTTATATGTAATATAAAGTTGTTCAAATTTACTTTTATCTTCTTCTAATTCAATCATAGATAAATAAATCAACATAAGACTCACCCCCTGTTTTTAGCCCTAGTTTTTCTACCTTTACCTTGTTATTCCCCAAATTATCCAATGTCATCTGTCAAATGCCCTATTTTAAAGGGTCAAAAAAGGGTATTTTCCCACCGATTTTTGACCCAAATTCCATCCTTAAACCACTATATGTTGTGGTCAAAACCTTTTATTCTGTTTCAGAACCACAATACGTCATCAGAATTGCTACTTCAACGTGGGTTGGGGCAAAAATTTGATAATATTACGCAAGTTGTTAAGAAATCTTCTATAGCCTCTCCCCCGCCATTTGTAATATATTCTTCAACATTATTTGAGGATGTAACATCAACCATCAACATCTCATTTGTTGATTCTAAAACTTTCTTAATCAAATCTTCAGTAGTATTTACTTTATCTTCATCTATGCAATTTATTATTCTAACTTCACCTGTTTCAGTATTCTTAATTGCTCTTTCTTCTTCAATCTCTAAAATTAAATCCTCCATACAAAGTTTTTCTTTTTCAAACATAACATTAACTATACTCTTTACAAGTCCTTCTTTTACCATGCTCAAAATATCATTTGCTGAATAGGGTATTCCATTTACCAATATAAATTTGCTTCCATTTTGAAGAGAATTTTTTACTATTGCATCATTTTTTATACTTGCCAAGTTGATATAAAAGGCATTATCTTTTTATTAATTGGTTTTATTTCTCCATCCCTTGACCAATTTTCAATTTGAAAATTTATAAGAACTAATTTTGCTTTATCCTTATCCATAACCAATCCCCTTTCTCCAATAACCTCTATTTGCTCCTCTAACTTTACTCCTCTTATGTACTTAAATACATATAAAGAATTCTTAATTTCAATTTAAACATTAGTTACTTTAAATATTCTTTACTGCCCTAATTCTGAAATCGTTAATAATATGCCCAGTGCATAAGTTATCATAAATTATAAGTACCATCTTTATGGAGATCTTCTGATATCACTATAGTATTTTATTAAGAGTAGGGACTCACAGGAGTAATATTTGCATCCAAAATATCTAAATTTTTCTTAGCTTCCTGCAAACTATCCCACTGTGGATTAGTAATAATAACTTCACCATAATTTACTATTAAATCGTTGGGATATACCTGTGAAATCGCATATAGAAGGAAATCCTTCCAGTGCTTTTTGATATAATCATCCTTTTCTTCTTCACTTTTTCCATCAAAAGCCTTAATTTTATTTGAAATAATGATAAATATCAGTCTCTCTTTTGTACCATAATTCTTCTCCTTTCTTCTCGAATAATGAGTCACCTTTATTTCTTTAACTGATAAGGTTTTTGCATCATTCACTGGGTCAAATCCTACACCGAAGAACTGATATGCTGCATTTTTAAAAATATACTTCACCACCTAAACCATCCTTTCGTCATTAATTTTAACCATTGCGATTCACTTTTATTATATAATGTTATTTTGATTTGTAGAGACAAACTATATTTGTTTTATTCATTTGATTTATTTTATTAATTTAGCTTAAGGCTCTTCCAAAGTTTCCACATATAATTCTTTCTGTAAATGGGTTGTCTTCTACCCTTGCAAAGTCAAGCTGTCCTACCCCATATCTTTCAATATACTCTATAGTTGGATGGCCTTTCTCTACATAGCACATTGGAACTTCTCCGTTATTTACAAACCTCTTCTTTGTATTTTTCATTACTAGTATTTTTCTAACACTACTTTCACACCATTTAGGCTTTACACACCAATTTGAAACTCTTTTTCAAACCTTATATGTCCATTACGCGTCCATAATAGACCCACAAAACAAAATATGTTCCCTCATACAAACCAAAGGGAACATAAAATACACCTGCATAACATATTCCGTTTTATCACTTGTAGCTTATTAACACTTCCCTCTGCTATACCATTGCTATAGCTATAAATAATGCTGTTTTTACTACCTCTAGGTCTTTTCGTAAACCTGCTAAATAAGAATTTATCTCGTCTATCTGGAGTTTTTCAGCTTTCTCCATCTATAGTTCTAACTTATCTAGATTTAGGTTTGCAATTTCCCTAGACGTCTATTGTCATAATGCCCATTGATATTTTGAGTATCTTCTTTCAAGAATTGATATATAATCTATTCCTATGTAGTTATTAAATAATTTTATGTGAACTTACTTTAGTATAGAACATATCTATTTAACTTAAAAATTTTATTATGGTATTCTATATGTTGAAGAAATTAGAGAGGAGATTTATATGAAAGATTTATTAAAAAAATTACCATTACCAATTACAGGTCTTATGCTTGGATTTGCAGCATTAGGAAACTTAATCCAATCCCATAGTCAAAGCCTTAGAAGCTTGTTTGGGTTAACTTCAGGTATTATCTTTGTATTAGTTTTATTAAAAATTATCTTGCTTCCAAAAGGTGTTAAAGAAGCTCTTCAAAACCCAGTTATTGCAAGTGTATTCCCTACATTTTCAATGACAATGATGCTTTTAGCAACATACATTAAACCTTTTAGTGGTGGATTCGCTAGTTTATTTTGGTTCGCTGGACTAATTCTTCATATAGTTCTTATGATATCTTTTACTCTAAAATTTGTACTAAACAATAATTATAGTATTAAAAAGGTATTCCCTAGCTGGTTTATCCCTTATGTGGGAATTGCAGCAGCTAGCGTTACATCTGGTGCAGTTGGAATGCAATCAATAGGAAGAATTATATTTTGGTTTGCTTTAGCTACTTTTGTTGTATTGCTTGTAATTGTTTTAAAGAGAGTTTTGGTGGTAAAAGAAATGCCTGAACCAACAATCCCAACAATTGGAATCATTTCAGCACCTGCAAGTATATGCTTAGCTGGATATATGAACTCATTTGAAGTGAAAAATATAATCCTTGTTTATGCCTTACTAATAGTTGCTCAAGTTTTATATTGGGGAGTAATACTTTATTTACCAAAGATACTAAAACTAAAATTTTACCCAAGTTACTCTGGATATACATTCCCATTAGTTATAAGCGGATTAGGATTAAAGCTTACTAATGGATTCTTAACTAAAGCAGGAAGTCCTATTTCATTCCTTCCAACATTGGTAACTATAGAAGAAGTCATTGCTGTAGTAGCATGTATTTATGTATTAATTAGATTTTTAGGGTTCTTATTTGCAACAGAAAAAGTACAACCACAAACAGGTAAGTAATTAAAAGTAAAAACATGGAGGAGATATAATGGATATTAAAAGCAGTGTGGAATTAATCGAATCATATTTAGATTTAGACCGTAAACCAGTAGGAGTTAAGTTTTTCTTTAATAAAGATGAATTTGATAACTTTGAAGTTCTTCAAAAAGATCGTAAAGTTACGTATTGTAACTCTGTACAACTTGCTAGTAGGGGACAAGCTATGAAATTAACAAAAGCAAATCAAGCATGCCCAAATGGAGCCTTTGCATTACATTTTACAGAAGTTCCAGAACCAATTGCTAATGGAAAAGGTAGATTCAGCAAACATATTTACAAAGATGTGGAAACATCAAAAAGTATTAATGATGATATGCTTTTCATAAAAGAGCAACTTGCAGGAATTGCAGTTATGCCTCTTGAAGACTATACTGAAGAACCAGATGTTGTAATTGTAGTAGGTAGTTCCTATAATGTAATGAGAATAATTCAAGGACATGGATACTTTAATGGCTATACAAATAACTTGAGAACTGTTGGACTACAAGCTGTATGTCAAGACTTAACAACATACCCTTACAATACTCAGGATATCAATATCTCTTTATTATGTCCGGGAACTCGATTAGTTGCTAATTGGCAAGCTAATGAAATAGGAATTGGTATTCCTTTTGCTAAATGGTACGAAGTTGTACAGGGTGTTATTGAAACAACTAATCCTTTTGAAAGAGATAAAAATAAAAAAGGTATCGTAGAAAGATTAAAGGCCCGTGGATTAGATGCTAGCGGAATCATATTCGGTCAAAACTATGATGATGGGTCATATAGCGGTGGAAAAATAGAAATTGAAGAATTAGGTAAATAATACAAGGAACTCCTGTTTAAAAGCAGGAGTTCCTTTATCTAATCTTAGAAGGTGTAATTAATTTTGTGCTTTAAATAAATCCCATGCACTAATCCGACAAGAATTATTTTACTTGATAAAAACTACAATTTTATTGCCTTAGTTTTATACTTGCCAAAACTATTTTATTTTATGCATTAATCAGTCTATGAATAGACCTACTATTATAAATCAATTTGTAACTAGTAATTTCGTGTCCATAATAGCCCCTCCTAAGCAAC
>NZ_FMDO01000057.1 GCF_900095305.1 Proteiniborus sp. DW1
ATTAGTTAGTTTATATTATCCTCTTTGTTAGATTAATTTATTCTCGCTAGGTTAGGTCAAAAAAAACCGAGCATTAGCTCGGCATTCTTAAACTCCTAAATTGCGTATTTGTTTTATATACATAGTTTTAGCAAACACATAATAAAATGTCTGGAATACTAGGTATATTAAAGCTACAGTAAGAAAATACATAGTTACATTATCTCCAAGCAAATTACCTAAAGCAATTAATGCAAATGAGGCATGGCTAAAAGTCACTATAAAAGGTAAAAAGAACACTATAAAGGTTTGAGTTGATACTATTTTCTTTGTTTCATCATTAGTCATACCCATTTTTCTAAGAGATAAAAATTCCTGTCTATCCTTTTGAATTTCATTAAACATTTTAAAGTATATAATGCTGCCTGTAGCTATAAAAAATAATATTGATATAAATGTTCCTATGAACAAGAATAACGAAAATGTTTGCATTATATCTCCAAAATCTGATATCCTTTCTGAGAAATATATATTATCATTTTGAGGAATTATAGAAGCTATTTCTTTTACTGCATTAGCTGATTTTTCCCAGTCCTTTACATTATACCCATAGTACATTATTTGTTCTTCTGTTGGTGTATTAGTTTTAAATCTTTCAAAATCAGCATCACTTACTACAGCAATATTAGCTCTATTTTTATTAGTATTTACTACACCACTAATTGCTTCTCCTGAAAGCTTAAACTTATTTAACTCTCCATTAATTATTAGATTTAAATACTCCTCATCACTGAATAAGTAATTATCCTTAACTCCAACTATATTAGACCCATATGAATTAACATATACCTTTCCCTCAGTTAATCTTATCTTCTCCATCTTAAACTGCTCTGCTAAAATATTATAGTCAGAGTTAGATATTACATAAAAATCTTCTGTATTTGAATAAGGGCTCACTTCTCTAATTGGTTTTTCTGGATTTTTAGCTTTTAGTAATATTGCCTGGTTCTTATGTTTTAATTCATTTCCATGCTTTTCTAGGATCTCTTCTGCCTTTTGCAAAATAGACATATCATTTAAGCCTGCTCCTGTTTCCATAAAGCTAATATCATGAGGATGGCTCATCTGTAATTTGACCTTTATGCTCTGCTGAGTAGAATATACGCTAGCTGAAGCAGTTAATGTAATGGCTCCAAGTATAGACACAATAAATAATACCTTTGCATTGTCCTTTAGCTTGTATATTATCTGAGACAATGTAATCATGTTAGTGCCATTGTAAAATATCTTTCTGTTTCTCTTGAGCTTAGTAGTTATATATACACTGAATTGTGAAAAAAGAAAATAGGTTCCTGTAACAGTAAAGAATAGCACAGGAAACATTGTTATAATTATCCATACCCCTGACATTACTGCTAGTCCATAGCCTATTATAATAAATAAAATTGCTAGAACTGTTTTAGCTTTAGAAAACTTAGGTACAGGTTGAGCAACTCTAGCTCCTTTTAGTAATTCTGCTATATTGTTATTCTTTATTCTAAGTGTAACTATGAAGCTTATTCCCTGAAATAACACAATGAAGCTTATTGCAGTAATGGCCACAGCCTTGATAGATATCAAAAATGGTATTTCAACATTTAATACCATTATTACACTAATAGCCATAAAAAACAGCTTTGAAAAAAGTATTCCTAAAAGAAGTCCTGAAATAATAGATATAGAAGAAACAATAATGTTTTCATATATTACATATCTTCTTATCTCTGCTTTAGTAAGTCCAAACATGGATAAAAGCCCAAACTCCTTTTCTCTCGACTTGAGAAAGTTTGAGATAGAATAGAAGGTAAACAAGAAGGTAAATACTAGGATTAGAACTTCACATACTATCATAGTATTAGCTGCTAGTATTCCTTTAGTTCCTAATGTTTTTACATTTGCTACAGTAGGGTTAAAAATAAAGTTAGCAAATATAAAAAACACCATAACCACTAGAGTATTACTTAGATAGTACATTACATATCTATTAAAATTCCCTTTTATATTTTTATAAGCAATATCACGCAATGTCATTGTAGTTGCCTCCTAGCAGAGAAAGTGAATCTAATATTTCCTGAAAGAATGCCTGTCTATTGCCACCCTTTACTATTTCTAGGAAAAACTTTCCATCCTTTATCATCACTATTCTGTGGCAAAAGCTAGCCGCAAAGGGATCATGGGTTACCATCATTATGGTAGCATTTCTTTCTTCATTTAGATTCTTTAGAGATTCCATAACTTCTTGTGAAGACTTTGAGTCTAGGTTTCCAGTAGGCTCATCTGCAAGTATTATAGAAGGATTGTGTATCAATGCCCTTGCACAGGCAGCCCTTTGTTGCTGTCCTCCGGATACCTCATAAGGTCTTTTATTAAGTATTTCCTTTATATTTAATAGGTCTGCTATATCACTTACTCTTTCCTCTATTTCCTTGGTTTTTACTTTTTCTAATGCTAAAGGAAGTATGATATTTTCTTTTATAGATAATGTATCTAAAAGGTTATAATCTTGAAAAATAAATCCTAGTTCTTTTCTTCTAAATAAAGCGGTACGCTTTTCGTTTAGTTTCATAGGATTAGTTCCATTTATATAAAGCTCTCCAGAAGAGGGCGTATCTATAGTAGCTAATATATTTAATAGTGTGGTTTTTCCACTACCTGAAGGTCCCATTACACCAACAAACTCTCCATTTTCTATATTGATACTAAATTTATCTAGGGCCTTTACTGTTAGTCCGCTTTTTTTATTTCCATATATTTTAGTTATGTTATCTGCTTTTAAAACTGACATTCCAATACCTCCATTTGCTCTCCAATTTATTCTTTAATTTCTTGTTTGCGAAACAAAATGCTAAGTGAAACATTTGCAGAACATGACTGCAATTCTTAGCGAATGTAAATGAAAAATCTGTTAAGAAATTTGCATGTCTGAGCGAAGCGAGTTTGCAAATTTTAAGATTTTTCATTGGAATGAGCTTTAGAATTGCTCATGTTCGAAACGTTAAACGTGTATTTTGTTTCGCAAACATTCCATCCATCCCATGGGTTAGTTTATATATTTATTATAAAGAAAAAAAGAAAAATCTAGTATCGATTTTTCTTTCATTTTAATTAGATTTCTTACATTTTTGAAAGTTTAAATATATTTTTCCCTTTATAAAAAATAATAAAAAATTTAGTCCCTTTCCCTATTTCTGACTCAAGGGTTAATCCATGACCTAGTTCATCACATATTCTCTTAGATAGATACATCCCCATTCCAGTAGATTCAGAGGTCCTTCTTCCATTTATACCTGTAAAAAATGCATTGAACACCCTATTTCTATCTTCCTTGGGTATTCCAATGCCTTGATCTTCAATAGACAAAACAATCCTTGCTCCTTCATTATCCACTTTAAAAATAATATTTTTTTCATTTATAGGGACATCTTTTGAGTATTTTATGGCATTTATTAGTATTTGATTTATCACGAAAGATATCCACTTATAGTCTGTTTCTACTATTATATCTTCTTCACATATAATCTTAGGAAATATAGAATGTCTTATTAATGACTTTTTGTTATCATTTATGACTTTTCTAATAGCTGCTTTCAGGTCTACTTTTTCAACCTTAAAATCCAGATTAAATTGACTCAATCTAGCATTAAAAAGCATCAATTCTAGTCCACGATTTATTTTCTCGTTCTCCTCAGAAATGCTCTCTAGTGTCTCCTTATAACGTTCCACACTACTATCTTGAAGTAAAAGATTAATTACAGATACAGGTGTTTTCATCTGATGTACCCATTGATTAATGAAATATATATAATGTTTATGATTTTCCTCATATTTAGAAATCTTGTCATTATACACTTTGTAAGTTTCATTCAAAATTTTGTTATACATTAACTGCTCACTAGTCTTGCCCTCTGTCATACCTAGTATAATTTCTAAATCCTTAGATAAACTGGCTGCTTTGTTAAGGTATTTATAAAAAGGTCTATTTTTTAAATAGTCATATGCAACAAAAAATGAAACCAATACTACTGATATCAAGAAGGCATAAAGTACATTTTCTCTTGGAAATCTCTTTTGATTAATGACTATTGACAGATACATTGTCAAAATTACTAGAAATGTATTGACAAAGTATACTACTATATAGCTAATTCTATCTTTAATGTAGCTTTTAAAGTTCACCATCTACACACCTCTATCCTCTTGACTATCTACTCCAATTGTTAACCAGTTTGTAGCCTTGTCCTCTCTTAGTTTCTATAGCATTTTCTATGTCTATATCCTCAAGTCTTTTTCTAAGTCTTGTAATATTTACTGAAAGGGTATTATCATCTACAAAATCAATATCATTCCATAGTATTTCTAGAAGTTCCTCTCTTGAGACTATTTGATTTACACTTTTTAATAGAGAATACAATAGTAGAAATTCCTTAGTGCTTAGCTCTATCTTTTTACCCTTATATTCAACTATATTCTGATGAATATGCAGATATAGCCCATCTACTTCATATACCTCACTATGGCTGCTTTCAGAATACTCTCCGTACACTCTTCTAATAACACCCTTTATCTTAACTATGAGCAAATCATAGGAAAAGGGTTTAGTAATATAATCATCCCCTCCGTTTTCAATAGCCATGACCTGATCCATATCTGAGCCCCTTGCGGAAATAAATATTATAGGAACCTTTGAAACTGTCCTTATGTCTCTACACCAGTAGAAGCCATCATAGTATGGAAGATTAATATCCATCAGAACTAGATGAGGATTATGTTGAATAAATTCCTTTTTTATCTGTGAGAAATTCTCTACTGAACATGTTTCATAGCCATATTTCTCTAAATGGTTCCTTATTAAATCTTGAAGCTTTTTGTCGTCTTCGATTATCATTATTTTGTACATAATGCACCCCTATTAAAATCATATGATAACAAATATTAAGTTTCCTATTCTACTGGCAAGGATTAGGAGTTCCTACGTCTATGCTAAGCTAAGGATGACAAATCTATTTACTTCAGCTTAAACTTGGATAATGCATCTGCAAGAGCAGTATTTATTGGTTCTTCTTTATTTTTCTTTTGCTCTTTAAGATATCTAGATACATCTCTTTTGGAGACTGTATTTTTAGCTTCTTTTCTTCTTTCATTAAATGCAGATAGCTTTTCTCTAAATCCACAGTTACAGATAAAAATTTGTCCTTCTCCCTCTCCATACAGCTGTAATCTTTTTTTACAATTTGGGCATCTTGCATTAGTTTCTTTTGAGATGCTTTTTCTGTATCCACATTCTCTATCTTGGCATATAAGCATCTTGCCTTTTTTGCCATTTACCTCAAGCATGTACTTACCACACTCTGGGCATTTAGTTTTTGTAATATTATCATGCTTGAATTTATCTTCACTTTTCTTTATTTCATCTACTATTTCCTTTGAATATGCCTTCATTTCATTAATAAAAATGTTTTTATTTAACCTACCCTTTGAAATAGCCCCTAGCTTTTGCTCCCATTCTGCGGTTAGTGTCGGTGATTTTAAATCTTCAGGAACTAATTCAAGTAATTGCTTACCTTTAGACGTAATAAATATGTCCTTACCCTTCTTTTCTATCAAAAATGTATTAAATAATTTTTCAATAATATCTGCCCTCGTAGCTACTGTCCCTATTCCACCAGTTTCTCCTATAATTTTAATTAGAGCTTGGTCTTCGCCCTCCATATACTTTTTAGGATTTTCCATGGCTGAAAGCAAGGTACCTTCATTAAAAGGTGCTGGTGGTTTAGTTGCTCCCTTGGTTTGCGTTATTGAGGATACCTTTAACATGTCTCCTTTATTTATATTAGGTAATAGCTGTTCTCTCACATCATCTTCAACATCGTCCTCATAGATGTTTGAGTATACCTCTTTCCAACCTTGACTTTTAACTATCTTACCTTTAGCAATGAATGTTTCATTGCCAATCTTAGCCTTTATGGTAGTTTGTTCATATTCAAAAGGTGGATAAAGCACAGCTAAAAAGCGCTTTACAACTAAGTCATATATCTTTCGTTCTCTATCACTTAATTCATTCAAGAAAACTGCCTGCTCTGTTGGTATGATGGCATGGTGATCTGAAACCTTGCTATCATCTACAAAGGACTTGTTTGCCTTTATTGGACTTCTCAAAATAATAGCAGTTAATGCCTTATATGGTCCAACACTGCAAGCCTTTATTCTATCCTTCAATGTATCTACTATATCAGAAGAAATATACCTAGAATCTGTTCTTGGATATGTGAGAATCTTATGAGTCTCATATAATTTTTGCATTATTGAAAGAGTCTCTTTTGCTGAATATCCGAAAATTCTATTTGCATCTCTCTGTAGTTCTGTTAAGTCGTATAGTCCAGGAGAAAAGGTCTTCTTATAGGTCTTATCTACCTCTATGACCTGAGCATCCTTGCCCTTAATAGACGAAAGTACTCTTTCGCACTTTTCCCTATCAAAGGTTTTTATGTCTTTTGTTTGACTATCCTGCCATGTTAGTTTTAGATCCTTTGACAGAGCTTGGATTCCATAAAAGTCTCTTGGCTTGAAATTTCGAATTTCTTCTTCTCTCTTTGCTATCATTGCAAGGGTAGGGGTCTGGACTCTACCGCATGAAAGCTGTGCATTATATTTACATGTCAGTGCACGTGTAGCATTAATACCTACAAGCCAATCAGCCTCAGCACGTGCTACTGCAGAAGCGTATAAGTTTTCATATTCTCTTCCGTCTTTTAATTTACTGAAGCCTTCCCTTATAGCCTTATCTGTAACAGAGGATATCCATAATCGTTTAATTGGTTTCTTTACATTTGCCTTCTCGATTATCCATCTTGCTACAAGCTCTCCTTCCCGCCCTGCATCTGTAGCTATTACAATCTCTTTCACATCTTTTCTGTACATCTGTTCTTTAACAATTTTAAATTGCTTACCAGTTTGTCTTATAACCACTAACTTAAGCTGAGAAGGAAGCATAGGCAAATCTTCTAGTTTCCAAGCCTTATATCTCTTGTCGTACTCCTCTGGGTCTGCCAATGTAACTAAATGCCCTAATGCCCATGTAACTATATATTTATCTCCTTCTAAATATCCATTTCCCTTTTTATTGCACTTCAATACTCTTGCTATATCTCTACCTACAGATGGCTTTTCAGCCAATACCAATGTATATGCCACTTAAAATCAGCTCCGTTCTTCTCTTATGATTAACTTATTATTTTTATTTCAATCTATTAATTATCTAATTCATGTATTGACTTTTTAATGCTAATCTTCTGTATATTATGTCTCATTAAGATGAGGTGCTTGTCAGCTTTTTCTCATATGCTCTTATCCTTTGCAAATTTCATCTTTCTCTTTTAGTATATAATTTTTGCATATTATAATCCAGTTTTTCATATTAGAGTACTTCCCTGTCCCTTAGTGCCCTTACTATTTCCATATAATAATAGCAATCCTCATAAAAGCTTTAAGCAATTTTTGTAAATTAAATGCTTACCCAGTTACTTATAATAGATACATAGAAAGAAATAAGGAGGTTATGAAATGAAAATAAAATTTCTCCTTTTGATCTGTATCCTTCTAATTCTTTCAGGATGCAGTTCTAAACAGCCAGAGAAATTAGAAGATATCAAACAAGCAATAGATCAAACAGTAGGGAATATTACAAGTGAAGTAAGTGAAAAAGCTTTAAATCAAGGAAAGCCAGTTTTTGATGAATCTCAAAAAGAGGAGCATGTTATCAGTTCTGAAACTAGCAAAGTAATTACCTTTTCTTGTGGTAATAATGCAAGACTAGATATTGCCTTTTCAGAAGGCTCTGTAGAAAATGAAAGAATATTTGAAGTATCACCTATTAGCTCCTCTTTTATCGGAAAAAATAACTATGCTGGATTTTATTTGACAGAGAAAGGTACAACAGGGAGTGTTGAAGTTAATGCACCAGTTACTATATGCTATATGACTACTGACGAAATACCTGAAGATGTGAGGATAGTTAAATATGGAGAAGAGGGTGAGGAGGATATAGTAGTCCCAGGCTATCGAATCAAGACAAAAGAAGGCAATGGACTAATGGCTTTTGTAAACAGCTTCTCAGGCTATGGAGTTAAAAAGGTTTCTAAGGGTCAAATTGCAAGAATGGCAGATATGCTTGAAAAATATGGTTTTGATTGGGTATTAGATGTAGATGATCACTATAAGATAATGCTTCCTGATGGAACTGAAACGATGCTTCAATGCAGAGTATTAATGGAGAATACTACATCGCCATATTTTTATTCTATGCAGGGCACTTATAATGGTCAGGCAAAGCTTGGATTATATGGTGCAAAGGACGTAGGATTGGAGATAGAAGGTTTTAATTTACCCTTGATCTTTGGTCTTATGTACGGGGACGATAATGCAAGCTTTAAATTAATACCTGTATTTGAAGAATACGATACTATAGGAGGAACTGGTGTTCCTTTAGTATCTCTAATACCTAAGGGCTATGTAGGTAAAGGAATGTTTCAATTAGTACTGGATGGCTTAGAATATATGGGAGGCGAACACGAGTCCGAGGATGATGAAGCTGAACCAATTCCGTTCACTGTATTTACTCGCGGACCAATTGCATATTTAAATATTCATTATTATGGCTTAGGATATATGAAATTTCAAGGAAGTATTGTAGGTCATGCTAAGAAAACAGAAAAAGAGTTACCTACTCCTATTGGTGAAATTGAGCTTGTACCACTTACACAGGACGTTCCTTTATCAGAGTATAAGCCAGATGATAATACAGTAGATATAAATAATGATGACAAACCAGATGTAAGTGTAGACGATAGCCCAGGAAATGAAATTAAATTTGACAATAATGGAGATGGAAAGGCTGATATAACCATAAGAGAGAGTGATGATGGCGGCATAGAGTATGACATGGATGGCGATGGTAAGCCAGATATCACCATATATCCACTGATTTAATTACAAAGGATGTACGTTAAATAGCTTGCTTGACCTATTTACGTACATCCTCTAATATTTTGTCTATGATTCCTTGCTTTTTTCAGCTTCTTAACCCAATTCGTTTAAACATGCTTTACTTACTTCTGTATCTTTTTAGCTCTTATTATTGAGCAATAGTCCTTGTACTCATATATAATCAATAGCTACTTCGCCTGTTTTAGCCTCCAAATCCTGTATTTTCTCCTCAAGTTCATCAATTAAGTCATCTGTTTAATCAAGCTACTTTTACTCTTTTCTAGGAATTCTTCTCGCCATAAAATGAAAATTTCCTTTAATTATGTTGAACATAGAATAGTTGAGATTTAACTATCATGTAAGATTTAATATAATAGCTATACAGGAAATGTTTTCACATTATGCCTAGTGTATACTAAAGCCACGATACGGAAGGAGGATAACATGCAATACACTGAATTAATCAAAACTGCACTGGACTATATTGAGCAAAACCTAAAAGCCAACATTACATCTGAAGAGCTAGCACAGATGGCAAATTATTCGACATATCATTATTACCGTTTATTTTCATCTGTTATGGGTTCTTCGGTTGCCAGCTATATTCTAAAGCGACGTCTTGATCATGCCCTTGCTGAAATCGCCGGCGGTCGTAAGGCTATCGATGTTGTGCTTGAATACGGCTTTGATACCTATGCTGGTTTTTACAAGGCATTTGTAAAGATGTATGGCTGTTCTCCAAAAAAGTATCTTAGCATTTATCAAGAGCATAAACCAAAAAAACCGGAGGTGGTAATTATGTATACCGATAAGGAATTACGAAAAATTTTGGAAAACTGGAGTATTGAAAAAAATCTTCCCATCATTGGTGCCCATATGGCAGATGGAGCAAAAACTTCGGGAAATGTTTGGAGAGTGGGAAATGATTACATTTTAAAAACTGGTAGTCGCGAAAAGCTTATTAAAAATATTAAAATTTCTAAAGCACTCCATAAGCAAGGTTTTGTTTCTTCCCTGCCTGTCCTAACAAAAACAGGGGATGAGTATCTGAACCAGAAGGAACCTTTTGTTCTTACACAAGGATTAAAAGGCAATCCACTCACTAAGTCTGACAGATTCGGAGACAGTCGCATCAAGTTTGGTGAAGAATACGGAAGAAGCATCGCACGACTTCACAAGGCATTAAAATCTATACAAAAAGATATTTTACCCGATGAAGTAAATATTTATGAAAATGTTACAAGCTGGGTACTACCGAATGTTAAGCAACAGAACATACAGTGGGACATGGGAATTGATGATAGCTTTTTTGACGGCTTTATTGAATACTTTGGAAAACTATATGATAAGTTACCAAAGCAACTCATCCATAGAGACCCAAATCCTAGCAACATCTTGTTTGATGGTGACAAGATAAGTGGTTTTATTGATTTTGACTTAAGTGAAGTCAATATACGTTTATGGGATGTTTGCTACTGTGCAACTGGAATTTTATCTGAAAGCAGTGAAGATGCATATGAGAAGTGGTTAGATATTCTAGAAGGGATTCTACATGGTTATGACCTTGAGGGTAAACTTACTCCTGAAGAAAAGCAAGCAGTATTTTATGTGATTTGCTCTATTCAGATGATTTGCATTGCATATTTTGAAAAGCATGACATGTATAAGGAGCTTGCTAAAACAAATCGACAGATGCTGAATTTCATAATTCAAAACAAGGAAAAAATAGAGAACATATTTAAGTAATTACTTTTTTAAATGCTCAGAAATAAACTATACCCTCGATATATTCCCGCAAATGCGTATCGAGGGTATAAGTCTATTTGACAGTTTTCTTTGTATTTTTGTAAGTATTGAAATCTAGTGTTTTCAACATTTTCATAATCTTACTCTTATCCTTCCTCAGATGACAAATAATAAAAATTACCTAAACAATTTACAAGCAGATTCAATTATTTGAGCTATTTCCATAGATAACTTGTCATTGTCAGCAAGCCTAGTTCTTGAATAAACGGGTCTTGACTCTCACCGATAACTTGAGCTGTCATTTGACTGGTAGTTATGCTTGTTCTTGCTTTCCAAGAACTTAATCGCATCTTCTTCATCAAGAGGCTTGCTGATCAGGTATCCCTGTATTTTATCACAGTCATGTTCTTTTAAATACTGCAACTGAATATCATGCTCAACTCCTTCAGCAATTGTATAATGCCCAAGTTTATGTGACAACGAAATAATATCACTTGTTATAGCCTTATTTATATCTGCGTCTATCAACTTATCTATAAACATTTTGTCAATTTTCATGCAATCTACTTTTAATTCCTTTACTCTGGCCAGTGAAGAATATCCAGTCCCAAAATCATCTATAGCTATGTAAAGCCCTGCGTCTCTTAATTTCTCAATAACATTATTGATAGTTTCATAATCAGAAGCAAAGACTGACTCTGTAATCTCAATCCCCATGCTCTTCGGGTTAATCTGCATTTCCCTCATAAGTTCAAACAGCCTGTCTGCAAAATCAGTTTGCAATAGCTGAATAGCAGAAATATTGACTGAAACGCAGATTTCATCGTATCCATGCTCTTTGAGCTTGTTCAAAAAACGAAATGCAGTTATAATCACTTTTTCACCAATCGAAAAAATAAGCTTTGTTTTCTCTGCTATAGAAATGAACTCAATTGGGGACACAAGTCCAAGCTTTTCTGTCTTTAATCTGGCAAGTGCCTCAAAGCCAGAAATCAAACCTGTTCTTAAATTCATAATAGGCTGATACTGCAAAAACAAATGGTCATTAGTATTTTTGCCCATAGCTATAGCGTTAAGAGCTTCTACAATATCTCTTTCCCGGTTAACTATGGCTTCCAGTTTTTCATCATAAAAGGAAGCTTCAAAGTCCTTTCCAAACAAGCCAACAGACCTTTCTGAAGCAATCAAGAGCCTCCTCATAAGTAAATCAATATCCACCTCATTTTGATTTTGTTCAATTTCGAGAATTCCAATCCCACCGCCTATTCTATCTGTTGCAAATAAGGGTTCTAAAGTTTTTGCAATAACATCGCTAAAATCAACAAGCTCATTTTTATCTTTGTAGTCAAAGATATAGAAAACAAAACTATTTTCATAGGCTTTAAATAAAAGACGATTATGGGTGCAATACTGATTAAGGGCCTCAGCTGCCTTTTTTATCAGATTCTGAGTATACTGGAACCCATAATTGGCTGTTAACAACTGAACCGGACTTAAGTTAATGCCAATAAGTGCCTTTTTTATTCCCTTCTTTAGCCTAACATCCTTTACAAATAATGACTCCAAATAGTCTCGATTATACAGCCCAGTCCATCTATCATGCTCATTGTTAAATTTTAGGGTATCTTCAATTACTTTTCTATCTGATATATCTAAAACGATTCCTTCTAGCGCTTCAATTTCACCTTGTTCATTGTAAATCCCTTGTCCCAGCTCCAAAACCCATTTTTTCTCTCCAGTGGCAGTTATAATTTCATACTCGTATTTAAACGGCTGTCTTTTTGCAAGAATTTGCTCCCATCTATTCCATAAAGCCTCATGATATTCGGGGGAAATGATATCCTTAAAAGACAGGTCCCTGTTATACAGTAGGCTCTCTGATGGATAGCCTGTGAGGTTAAAGCAGCCTTCAGAAACATACTGCATTGTCCAGTCACGATCGTAATTGCACCTATATGCAAGCCCAGGAAGATGAGAAAGAAAAACAGATTTGCTACGTTCACTCTCTTTCAGTGCTTTTTCAATGGCTTTACGCTCAGTGATATCCTGAACCAAGCAAATATGACTGTATTGCTTACTATTTGATAAATTAAAAGAAGCAACTATCACATGTGCCCAAACGACTGAACCATCTGGTTTGATATATCGTTTTTCCATTGAATAAGTCTTGATTTCGCCTGATTGGAGTTTTTTATAATTTTTCATATCTTCTTCCAAATCATCTGGATGAGTTATCTTTGTCCAACCTAAACGAGTCAGCTCTTCTTTTGTTCTGCCTGTGATTTGTTCATACACTGAGTTAAATATTACAATAGCCTCATCAGGGTGTTCCGGATCATAGTTATATGAAATTGCAATGCCAATAGGGGCTTGTTCGAAAACCATGTCAAAGGTAATCGTCTGTTCATCCAATTGTTGCTCTATGGCTTGCTGAGCACGTAATAGAGCAACATGAACATCAATCCTAGCTTTCAGTGCATCCATATGAATTGGCTTACGAATATAATCCACTGCACCAAGCTTTAGACCCTTGATTTCATTGTCCAGTTCATCATGATTTGTTAATATTATGGTGCGCATCTCCTTAAGTCGTTCGTTCTCTTTTAAAGCCTCAAGAACTTGAAAACCATCCATATTGGGCATATTCAGATTGAGTATGAGTAAGTCAACCCCATCATGTTCCTCAAGCACACTCATGGCTTCCTCACTGTCACGAGCAGTCAATATGTAATATTCACTTAGCATATTTTTGATGCTCAATCTGTCAGTTCCTGAGTCATCAACTATCAAAATCTTAATTTGCATTGTGAATCCTCCTTCTTTTGCCACACTAGCTCCTGGCTTTCCTTGAAATTACTTTAATTCCTTGAGGAGTTTCCCTAGTAATTTTAAAAATCTTTCTTTCAATAGCACCACTATCCCGTCTTCCTTTTCTTCATTAAGCACTTTCTGTAATACCATAGCTATATTATGTAGTAATTTGGTCCCGATACTTCCAGAACTGTTCCTTACCTTATATACGATTTGTAGGGCATCATCCTACCTTTTTCACAAACAGCAATTTCAAGCTTGTCCTTCGATTAGCTTCTGATATTGTAATTCAACTATTTTTATTAATATTCATAAGTTCATCTTCTGTATAATAATATGATACCCTATTAGTTAGAACAAATTCAAACTAAATTAATTGTCTTTTAATTAGAATTTAATCTGTATAAAAATGCATGATTATACTTTCTATATCACTTCTCTTAGCTAAAATTTAGGAATAACAACCATTAGTTGTTTCATTTCTTCCAGAACTATATCATACATAAATAGTTTTGGCTTTTTTCTCATCATCTCTTTTTGCTTTTAAGCACAAAAAATGGCGAAGTTTATTTGGTCCTTGAATGACCTAAACTTTGCCATATGATTTTCTACTATGATTTAAAACTTTTTATTCTATTTGTTCTATTTGTTCTATTGGTCTTATCTCTAAATAGTAATGCTCTTCTGTAGGATCTAGTTCCTATCCTGCACCACCACTTCCTGTACTACCATCAAAAGGGAAGATGTTTTGCAGTAAAAGTACTCCAATAATACCTATGACTATACAGGCAGCAATCGCTGCCCACTTTTTCCAACCCATAGCTTGTTTTTCAAGCTGGGTTGTTCTTGCTACTTCAATATATTTTCCACAAACCTGAATTAATGCGTCAAAGATTTTCTTTTCTTTCATTCAGAAAGTAGCAGCTCTGCGCCATTATATCGTTTTTTGGCTCTTTGCTCATTCCAACGGTTAATTGAAAAACTACGAGTGATTCGTCCGAGGTATACACCTAGAAAATTTGGTTTTTCAGGAGGAATAGCGTTCCATGCTTTTCCGATGGACTAAGACCAAAATTCTAAACTATATATCTATAAAAGCATCTAAGATAAAGCTATTTCTTTTTATTCCTTTCAATTTCTTCAGCTAATTCGTTTAGATAAACCCATCTCTGCATTTTTTCGTCCAGTTGTTTTTCTAGCTCTTCTCTTTGAGCCAATAGTTCTTGTAATAGTACATAATCAGAAGATGATTCATTTATTTTGGTCTCAACTTCCTGTATTTTTTCTTCAAGTCCTACAATTATGTTGTCTATTTCATCAAACTCTTTTTGTTCCTTGAAGGTAAATTTGAGGAGCTTTTTCTTTTCATTTTTTGAATCATTTTTACTATCTTGAGCCTTATTATTCTTATCCTTACTTTTATTCGGGGTGTCATATGGAGTATTGTCTTCATTATCTAAAGATTCACTTTCTTTAAATAATGAGTAATTACCAGTATATTGCTTTATTTTCCCGTTTCCCTCAAATACAAATATTTTTTCTGCCATTTTATCTAGAAAATATCTGTCATGTGAAACAGCAATAACTGCTCCTGGGAAGTCATCTAAGTAATCCTCTAAAATAGTAAGGGTTTCTATATCAAGGTCGTTAGTTGGCTCATCTAAAAGCAGAACATTAGGCGCGTCCATAAGCACTCTTAATAAATGTAATCTTCTCTTTTCTCCACCTGAAAGCTTGCCTATAGGAGCCCATTGTTCTTGAGGTGGGAATAAAAATCTTTCTAGCATTTGTGATGCGCTTATTTTTTGTCCATCTGCTGTTGATAAATATTCTGCACTCTCTCTTATATAATCAATAACCCTTAAGCTATCATCCATATGATAAGTTTCCTGAGAAAAGAGTCCAATTCTTACTGTCTCTCCTATTTCTATATTTCCACTGTCAGGTTCTAGTCTTTTACTGATAATGTTTATAAGAGTTGATTTGCCACTTCCATTTGGTCCTACTATACCTACTCTGTCATCTCTCAACACTACATAGCTAAAATCGTCTATTAGCTTCTTATTATCATAGGATTTAGTTATATGCTCCAGCTCTATTACTTTTTTACCTAAACGGCTGCTGGCTACTGATATATCTAATTTCTCATCTTTTGTACTTGTAGCTTTTTCGCTTAATTGTTCGAAGCGTTCTATTCTAGCTTTTTGCTTAGTAGTACGAGCCTTGGCACCTCTCATTATCCATGCTAGCTCTTTTCTCATTAAACTTTGTCTTTTTCTCTCGCTTGCAGCTTCAATTTCTTCCCTTTCTAGCTTTTTCTCAAGAAAATAATTATAATTCCCTTTGTATATATGAAGATTTCCAGTATCTAATTCAATTATCTGATTTACCACTCGGTCCAAAAAGTATCTGTCATGGGTAACCATTAGAAGTGCACCTTTTCTCTTGTTTAAATATTGCTCTAGCCAATCTATTGTGTCATTGTCAAGGTGATTAGTAGGTTCATCTAAAATAAGCAATTCTGAAGGGGTAATGAGTGCTGAGGCTAAGGCGATTCTCTTTCTTTGTCCACCTGATAATGTGCCTACCTTTGCAGTAAATTCCAATATTCCAAGTCTTGTTAATACTGTTTTAGCTTCACTTTCTATTTGCCATGCATTCACTGTATCCATTGCACTTGTTAGCCTTGTGATTTCTTCAGCAGGTGTATCTGGATTTTGTATAGCTTTTTCATAATCTCTTATCACTTTCATGCTCTCTGAATTACCCCTAAAGACTTGCTCAAGTACTGTAGCTTCTGGGTCAAAGTCAGGGTTTTGTGGTAGATATTCTATTCTAACTGAGTTTCCTTTTATGATTCTACCCTCGTCTGGCACTTCTACTCCAGCAATAATCCTTAGTAAAGTTGACTTACCAGTGCCATTTATTCCAATAACACCTATTTTATCTCCTTCATTTATTCCGAGATTTATATTATTGAGTAGTGGTTTCTCACTATAGCTTTTTTTAATGTTCTCTATGCTTATAAGGTTCATACTGTTTTCCCTTCCTATTCATTTGTGTATAATTCTTTATAACATATACGAAATAAAATCGCAAATACGAGGAGGCTGATAACATGTCCAATTTTTTCAATGGATTCTATAAGGCGAGAAGTGGTTATATGTCGCACTTAATATATTACTTAAATGACTTGTTTAAGTACTTTACCAATACTTTCATTGAATGTCAAAGCAGCTCTTCTATGGTAATGTGTCTGTGACTTATTTATTAGAATCAGCTTATCTCCTTCATAGTACTCTATCAATCCTGCAGCTGGATAAACTGTTAAGGATGTTCCTCCGACGATTAGCACATCTGCTTCTTGAATATATTCTAAAGCTTTTTCTAGTACATTCATATCTAGACTTTCCTCATAGAGAACCACATCTGGCTTTACTATACCATTACATTCATCACATTTTGGTATATTAGTAGATTCTAGTATGTAGTTGAGGTCAAAGAATTTGTGGCACTTTGTACAATAGTTTCTATATATAGATCCATGTAATTCAAGTACATTTTTTGAGCCAGCCATTTGATGAAGTCCATCTATGTTTTGAGTTATTACTGCTTTTACCTTGCCTCTTCTTTCTAGTTCTGCAAGGGCAAGATGTGCATCATTTGGCTTAGCATCTTTGTATATCATTTTTGTCTTGTAAAAATTATAGAAGTCTTCTGTGTGATTCATAAAGAAGCTATGACTTAATATCATTTCTGGTGGATATTTTAAGCTGCTCTCTGTTGAATAAATCCCTGTACTGGATCTAAAATCAGGTATATTGCTTTCGGTAGATACCCCAGCACCTCCGAAAAATACAATATTGTTGCTCTCTTTAATTATATCCTTTAGTTTCTCAATACTCATAGCACCCCTCCTTCTATACCACTCTATCTAATTTATCCTATTTAATTATTCCTTATTAATTAGCTTATTGTATGCTTCTATCAGTTCAACCATTTTGTCATTATCCCCTCCATGATCTGGGTGATATTTTTTTGCTAGTTCTCTAAACTTTTTCTTAATATCATCAATAGAAGCTCCTGGATTCAATCCGAATACTGATAGAAGACCCACATCATAGATATCCACAAAGTTCAGCCCATTTTCTTTGCAATGCTGGAAATATACACTATAAAAGTATTCTTCAAAAACACCATCTAAGTCCTCATTGCTAAGTTTGATTAGATTCCTAAGTGGATACTTTACAGATAAGTTATTTACATCTTTTGTAGAAAAATAATCATCCCAGACATATCTCTTTGAAGTTGAAATCTGGTCGTAACTAAAACGTATCCGCTTCTCTTCCTTCTTTAATTCCCTTAACTTACGTTTTAATTGGTCTATTTCCATCTTACCCCCCAGTTATATCGAAAAAATAAAAAGCTTTCATTAGCTAAAAAAGTTCATCAAGAAGTATATAATAGTTTATTCTTTCCCAGTCTGCTTCCATATCTAAATGTTTAAAAAGTAATTCAGTATACTCGTCCGTCCCAAAGTTGTGTTGTAAAGACCTAACGCATAAAGCTATGTCTTGATAAATATCTGCTATACCAGCTCGTCCTAAGTCTATAAAGCCACTAATTTTATTATCTTTGCCAAAGATATTAGGAAGGCAGTAATCTCCATGAGTGAATACTGGTGTATGAGCTTTAGGTTTATTGTTTTTTAGGTAATTCAGTAATTCTTCAGGAGTTCTAAAGTTATTGTTTTCTTCCCAATCAGACATATCTACAAAATTATTTTCTATATTATACAAGGCATCCTTTAGCTTTATTTCTAAACTATTATCAAAAGGACAATCATCAATTGGAATAGAGCTAAGCATTTTTATACCATCAGCTAATAGCTTCACCGTTTCCTCTGGCTTAGATAGCAAATTGTCCGAACAAAGCATTTCCCCATCAACTTCAGTCATAAGCAGATAATCCAAGCCATTATAGGAGTTAAAATATAGTGCTTTTGGTACAGGCAATTTATCTCTTAGCCAGTCTATTATTTTATACTCTTTTTCTAGTTCTTGTGATGAAGGCTGGATTTTTAAGTAGTATGAAACATTGTCATTATAATATTTATAAACTCCTGCATTTGAGCAGCCTATATTGTTTTCCTCACAGCTCATTCCAGCAAGGAGTTCGTTTAAGTCTTTTGGATAAGAAGTATTTAAATTGTTCATGATATCACCTCTAGGTTTTTCTGTCATTTTCAGTTCCTTAGTTTAAGTTAATGGCTTTATTTCCATCTATATCTCCCTGATAAACTTTGGTTCACAGTCTTTCCAATTACAATAATTTTTCAAATTCTGATATATAAATTCCTTCACTAATCTCTATATCTTTTACTTTTTTATATCCATTTTTTAGATATAAATTAACGGCAGGCAAGTTCTTTGCTCCAGTACAAACTACCAGCTTATTTATATTTCTATGGATTTTTTCCACAAAGCTAATAAGTCTTCCCGCAATACCCATTCTAAAAAATCTAGGATGTACTGCAACCCTGTGTATATCTAAAATATCTTCAATAACTTTATATGATATAATTCCTGCCAAGACATCGTTAATGTAGTATCCATAAAATATTTCATCACATTCCTGCAAACTTTTTATTGTATCTTTTAAAGGAGGGATTTCGTAAAAATTTAAAATCTCAGCCTCAACTTTGTATGATGCCTTTTGTAAGTCTAATACAGCCTCTGCTGTTACTATGTCATTCAAATCAAGCCTTCTAATCATCTCTTCACCTCTTTATAATAATATTTACTTTACTTGCTTTCTAATAGTAAGTAAAATGATAATTCCTGCTATTGTAAGCAGTCCAAATAAGCCAGTAAGAAGATGTGATGATGATTGGCTTGAGATAAATATTGTTGTTGGTCCATCTGCACCTCCAATAATTCCTATAGAACTTCCGTGCTTTATATCTCTTTTCAATTTGAATGATAAAAATATAGGCAATAAAAAATCAAATCCTAACATCATTATGGTAACTATCCCAGTTATAAGGGTAATTATAAAAACTATCTTGGAAAATTTCCTTTTATCCAATATGCTCACTCCCATATGTGCTTTGCATTCCTTTTACAGTCTGATTAACTCTAACTCCTTACAAAGCTTTTATAGCAAATCATAGAAAACAATATTCCCTTCATATAAATACTTCTATATAAGCTATCTTTCTCCTTCATAAATACATATTCTTGATGTATATTAATATCAAAAAAGCGATAAGATAAAGCTTTATCCTATCGCATAATTTGATTCAAGTAGAATGCTATTTTTTAATCTAATGGAATATCAATAATCTTGTTATAAGCTTGTGTATAAGTTATTTTCTCTATGCTCAGTTCGTACTTACTGCCCGTCTTAGGAAAATGCAATGTTCTAGTATGAAGGATTGTTCCATCCTCTAGCTTTTTCAAGTCACTATTAATAGTTTCTTTAAGATTTATTCTCTCTCCATCTACTATAAGCCCCACTTTCGTAAGCACTACATCATCTCTCGTAGTAAAAGTAACATATGTGCTGTCTCCTGACTCATAGACTTGATTTATTTCAATATCTTGTCCTAAAGCCTGAACTTTTATATGTTTTAACTCTTTATTTAGGTTTACCTTTTTATTCACATCGCGGTCTACAGAAAAGCTTTCTATATTAAGCTGGAGCGAGGTCAAGTCATCTGGCAATGCATCATATTCACTATGAAATCTGATTCCCTTCATATCTGTACTCATACCTCCGCCCTGCCAATCTACTTCCTTCCCATTTGCTATGAGCTTAATATTTACACTATTAGGTCGAAGCCTTTCTCCAAGTATTTGATCCTTTGCAAACTCTATAATATTTTGTATTTTCCCATGGAGTACAGTTTTAGTCGGAGAAGCTACGATGGACACTAAATGAAGTTTTGTATCTCCCGCTTTTACTGTCTTATTTATGGTTTGCTTCAATGTATGGCCCATTGCCTTGTTTGGGTCAATACTAAATCTAATCTCTCCCTTTTCATAGTTTTTATTATTAAAATACATAAGCTCTAATTTCAGTTTTTTCTCAAAAACAGAAGGCTTCTCAAAGCTATAAATCCATTTTACCTCTGTTTTCTCTTCATTCATTTCCCCCTGCCCACCTTCTGGATTGTATTCCCTGATAAATCCTTTAATAGTCATAATAAAATGGTCTTTCTCATTAACAGCTCCATCTGGGTCCTTTACTGTATAAAAAACTAAAAGCTGGTTTTCATCAACCATTACACCATCTAAGGTCACAGTTACTCCATTAGTGAACGTATGGCTTTTCCCAATAGGCTGACCTTTTCCTAGCTCATTTAGCTGTCTTAAGGTTCCATTCATTACATTATCATATCCAAGAAGCTTTTTCCCATAGTATGCTAGAGCATTAAAGTTGTATCCCACGAGTAAAAATACAATACAAGCCACTGTAACAGCTATCCTCCAGTTTTTCTTCCTTACCTTAGTTTGTGAACTGCTTTCTAATGCTTTGTATAGTCTTGACTCTAATTCTTCTGGCACTTTTATATTGTCTATGTCTTTCTTTTTTTCAGCTAATAGTCTTTCAACTTCTTTCAATTTCATCACCTCCAAGGCTTTCCTTCAAATTTTTGAGCCCAATAGAAATACGTGATTTTACTGTTCCAAGAGGAATTTTTAATATATCTGATATAGTTTGATAATCTAAATCTAAAAAATATCTCAACCTAATAACCTCTTGGTGCTTTTCATTAAGCTTAGATAGGTGTTCTTCTACCATTATCTGTTCATCCATAGTTCTTAATCCACCTTCATGTCCCTGCTCTTCAACAATTTCCAATGAAACTATCTTGTTTCTTTCTTTTAAAATTTTTTTACAACAGTTTACTAGAATAGTTTTGCTCCAACTGTAAAAAGCTTCTGGTTTTTTTAACTGGTGCATTTTTTCATGTAAAATCACTATCATATCAGACATTGCATCTAAAGAGTCATCCTTATTTTTCATATATATAAAGGCCAGTTTATAGTAGTCCTGCTTTTTTTCCATAACTAGCTGAACTAATGCATCCTTATGACCTTTTTTGGCTTTTTTCACTAGTAATTCTATGTCCACCTTACCACCTTCTTTCATATATAAGAGTATATCATTATAAAAAAAGTTCATTCTAAATATATTTTTTTATAGCCAATAGAAAAGCTCTGCTTTCTATCTTTTTCATTTTAGAAGTTTGCGTCAATGAATCCACTCCCTTTAAAGGCTTCCATTAGAAGCTTTTTTTAACAAAAAAAGCTTCTAATGGAAGCCTTTTTCTTGTTTACATCTACACTTTATTTTTTTCAAAGTTTTCGTACTCCTCTTTTGTAATCTTAAAATATTTGCAGTCTAGATTAAATATTTCTATATCTTTAATATACTTCAATCCTATTTTCTCTAAAACATTCATAGAAGCAGTATTTGTTTGCTTTGTAAGACCTATAATATTGTCCAAATCTATTTGCTTAAATGCATATTCAAGAGATGCCCTTGCTGCCTCTGTAGCATATCCTTTTCCTCTAGCATGCTTGCCAAATGCATATAAGACTTCTACTTCTGAAAGATCCTTAATATAGTTTAGACCACAATGCCCTAATAGACAATCGCTTTCTTTGTCTACAACAGCCCATATTCCATAGTTATATTTCTCCCAATGCTTTATCATATAATTCATAAATTTCTCAGTTTCTTCTAAGGTATGTCCTTCTCCCTTTGGAAGCCATTTGCCAACCTCATATTCTCCCATAATATCAGCATAATCCTTTAAATCCTTTTCAACATCAAAATGCCTTAAATATAATCTTTCAGTTTCTACTCTCATTAGTAACCCCCTAAAAATTAATAGTTTTATAGTAGTGTATAATACATCTCATACTGTGAAATTGAGTCTTTAGTAAAGCCTAAGTGCTTCATAAAGCCTAAAAGACTTGCATTGTTAGGAAAGTTAATTATTAATTTTTCTATACCAAGGTCATTCACAGCATAGGTGATAAGGCCTTTAGCTATATTCTGATGACGAAGCTCAGGACTAATCCATATGAAGCTAATCTTTCCTTTAGGATGGATACTCAATCCTCCTATTATTTTAATATCTTTAAATAACCCGTAATGTATTTGTCCGTCAATTTGACTAACATAATCAAAATCGTTTTGCCAATTTATATGTATATCTGAGATTTTATTTTTTAAAGCCCTTAAAATTTCTATACCTACTTTTTCTACTCTTAAATCACTAGGTAATATTCCTTTAATCTCTGATGGATTGTTATGTGAGTAATATACTATATCATACACCTTTTCATAGCCTTTTTTCTTGTAAAAATTAATAGCTCTATCATTGCCTACTATAACCTCTAAAAACATCTGCTTGCAACTATTCTCTAAAGCTATTTCCTTGTGGAGTTCAAAAAGTTTTTTTCCAACTTCGGTACCTCTATATTCAGGATGAATACATAATGCTCCACATCTAAGTGTTTTTATTCCTTCATATACTTTAATGCCAGCTAGATTAAGCCCTACTGGCTTATCACCATCAAGGGCAATGACAGAATACTCTAGGCTATTTCCCTCTGGTCCAAAAAATCGCTTAAAAAAGAACTCCTTTGACATCTCAATCTTTATGATATAATCTGAAAAGCCAATTTGAAAAGCTTGAAATATGGTATCTTCGTTCACATCTGTGCATCTTTTATAATTTATCATCTAAACACCTCTACTTCATTGAAATTATACTTTTTACTTAATACCGTGCAAATATCTAATATATCCTTTGATGAAAATTCTTTTTGGAACCTTCTTTTTAATTTTTTATAATATGCAAATCTAAGCATAGAATATTTTTCAAGTTCTTTAATATATTTCTTACTAAATCTCTTTTTGTTTTTTGATATTGCTTCAAAAATCATGACAATACAGCATTTCTTTATGATTCTTTTTAGCTTTATAGAATCCTCCTTTGTAAAGATTTTTGCATCATCCACAGCTTCTTCAATAAACCAGAGTAATTTGTTTATCAACTTGTCTAAAGGCCACTTTTGACCAACCTGAGAAAGTATAGTCATATGTCCATTACTTAAGTCTTCTTCTACATCCTGAAGATCATCAATAATCTGAAGAAACACACCATAACCAAACATAAAGTCTGCTTCTTCTAATGTAAGCTCTCCTTTTACAAGACAGCCATCAGCTAATACTGATGTGCCTCCTTTTTCAAAACTAATGCCAATTATATCTCTTTCATAAGGAAGAGTTTTTTCTCTCTGCTGAACAAGGCTTTCCTCTTGGCCTTTATGAATAGCTAATAAGCTTTGATGTACCTGAGGATATTTCTCTCTTGGAAATTCTCCTTCAATTCTTTTAACAAGCTTGTAGACATTTTCTTCGTTAATGTTTGAGACATTAGCCTCTTCTCCACAAAGCCATTTTTTTAACTTTTTACTAAAATCCTTTTTATTTTTAACTGATACTTCAGGATCATCAAGATAGTTGTCACTATAAGGATATAACATACTATATGAGAAAATAGAAGGTGTTAATTTGGGTTCCATATTAAATAGTACCTGGATACTATTCATGATCCACACATTTCTAATAGCTTGAAATATATCATATACATTCATACTTGAATCAAACTTCTTAACTTCTTGAATAAATTCTTCTGTAACTACTGAGTATCCTTTATCCACAAAAAAACTAATATAGCTTTCCTCATCTCCAATAATACTCATTTCCATCTCTTTTATTAATGAAAATATCCTACCAACCCATTCACTTTCTTTGCCCTCTTCATTAGGCATATTATGTAGTTCCTCAAAAAGCTCTTTTCTGAACCTTTCTACTTTTCTTTCGTTAGAAAGCTTTTCTAATAATCTGATTTCTCCTCCAAACTTGTAAAAATCAGCCTTTGTGCTCCACCAGGCATTAATATATTTAAGTTTTAGATAGTCAACTACTTTTCTTATGTCCAATAATTGATTAGACTTTTCGTAATCCTCTCTTCTAATAGTCACATACTCACCTCTATCTGCTATCCCATACTCCAATAATCTGTCTTCTATAAAAGAATAAAATAATTCCACCTTTTTTACATAAAGATACATAATATTATTCTATAAATTGCTAGAAACTCCTTTATTTTTTATTAGAGTATCGAAATATTATTGTTGAATTTTGTTGTTATTTGTAAAAAAACAGCATGCTTAGAAACATGCTGTTTTACATAAAAAATAACATTAAATTAACCTGTTTTGATTAAGTTTAATTAGGTATATCCACATATAATTTCCTAGGCAATATGGAACAATAGAATTATGAACTTAATCTAATTCCATTAATAGCCTAACCATTCTGATACTTTATTCCCTGATAGCTATTTCTTCTTTTTAGCTCCATATCAATCCCTGACAGCACCCTAAGCTTATCTAGACTCCATAATGGCTCAACTAATAAAGCTCTTTTGCCGTCACCTGTAAGCCTATGGATAACCATATCCTGTGGTAAATATTCAATACTATCCACTATTAAAGATATATACTCTTCCATAGATAGTATATGAAAAGGCGATTTTTTGTAATACTCATGAAGGTCTGTGCCTTTTTGAATGTATAATAAATGAAACTTAACTCCCCAAGTCTCTGTTGCAGCTACATACTTTACTGAATCTAATATATCTTCTCTTGATTCATTAGGCAGCCCAAATATTAAATGAGTCACTACCTTTATATTTCTTTTCTTTAACTGTTTAATAGCTTCCTCATAGCAATCTAATGGGTATCCTCTTCTTATAAATCTAGCAGTCTTTTCATGAATAGTTTGTAGGCCAAGTTCAACCCAAAAAAAAGTCTTTTCATTGATTTCTTCAAGTAAATCTAATATTTCTACAGAGAAACAATCTGGTCTTGTGGCTATGGCAAGGCCTACTACTCCTTCTTGGGATATAGCTGTATAATACTTTTCCTTTAAATCTTCATAGGTAGAATAGGTATTAGTAAAGTTTTGAAAATAGGCAATATATCTTCCGCTATCCCACTTTTTAGACAAGAGCTGTTTCTGACTCTCAACCTGTTTATTTATATCTAAGCATCTAGAAGCTGCAAACTCTCCCGAGCCTTCTTCTCCACAAAATATACATCCCCTAGTTCCTAAAGTCCCATCTCTATTAGGACAGGTAAACCCTCCATCTAGAGATAGTTT
Source organism: Proteiniborus sp. DW1 (assembly GCF_900095305.1). NCBI lineage: Bacteria > Bacillati > Bacillota > Clostridia > Eubacteriales > Proteiniborus > Proteiniborus sp. DW1. The sequence continues at coordinate 25,810 of NZ_FMDO01000057.1, forward strand.
TATTGCCTTAGAATCAAATATTCTTTTCATTTCATAGTTAAAGGAAAGATATCTTTTATCTCCCCACATCATATTATCACTGCCTTTACTTGTCTTATGTATATTATAATACTATATAATACTATTTTAGCTTAAATGAATTAATTTAGCATTCACTTCTTCAAGCTCAGGTATTGATGTCCTTCCGCCAAACTTTGTAACCGATAACGCCGAAGTCATAGAAGAAAACCTTAGATTATATTCTAAATCAAATTCTTTTAAAACACCATAGGCAAAGGCACCATGAAAAATATCTCCTGCTCCTGTTGTATCTATGGCCTTAACTCCAAAGGCTGGCATATTTATCATTCTATTATCTTTCTCATAAATAAGCCCTCTTTCTCCTAAAGTAACTACTATGTTATTTCTATTTAATTTCTTTAGTTTGTTAAAGCATATCTCCATGTCTGCTTTAGTTTCTAAAGATTTCATTTTACAGTAATCTAATGCAAATCTTTCTGAGCAAACCAAATAATCAACTATAGCAGCAAGCTCTTCAGTTGATTTTTTCAAAGAACCTGCGTCTATTATTGTTTTAGAATGCGGAAACATCTCAATAGCTTCTAAGGAAGTCTTTAGTTCATGTCCATCTACGAGAATTACCTTAGGATTCATTTTTCTCAACTCGTCAGCATCTACAGCAATATCTTCATGAGGCTCCTTTCTGTTTATTATGGTTCTACTTCCATTGCTAGTGTTTACAATAATTGTTGAAAGAGGTGTTGGATAATTATCCTTAACACAAACTAAAGACACATCTACTCCTACATCCTTAAATTCTTTGATTATATTGTTTCCATATACGTCATCGCCTAATAATCCAATGTATCCTGTATTAACTCCCCATTTAGATAATAGATACGCTGCATTACCAGCAGGTCCTCCTCCACATTCTATAATCTTTGACACTGAATATTTCATGTTCTCCATTGGATATTCATTAAGAGGAACAGTTATATCATATGCAGAGTGCCCAATACATAATACATCTATCATTTGTTTCCCTCCTAGTCAGAATCATTTAATTTATTATGCAAAAAACATAATCAAATGCCACATAGACATTTGATTATGCAGAAATCTATTTATAATTCATCCTATTTGTCTCTAGAAGCTTCAGGATTGTTATTTAGAGCAGGAGATTTTGTTTTAAAAAAGCTTGGTATGATTAGAGCTAATACAAAAACTGCTGCTAGTACATATATGCCCATTTTTCCAAAAGCATCTGCAGCTTTCCCGAATATAATTCCTAATACTCCAAAATCAAAGTCCCCAAATGTTGTATTTTGAAAACCTAAGTTTCCTAGTACAGGTAAAAGTAAAGCAGGAAGGAACGTTATGGCTAATCCGTTGACAAAAGCTCCTATCATTGCACCTCTTTTACCACCTGTTGCATTCCCATATATTCCTGCTGTAGCTCCACAGAAGAAATGAGGAATCAATCCTGGGATGATTAATACTCCTCCTACTACACCTAAAATAACCATTCCAATAACTCCACCTATAAAGCTAAAAAGAAATCCTATGATAACTGCTGTTGGTGCATAAGTAAAGAATACTGCACAGTCAACTGCTGGCACTGCATTTGGAATAATTTTTTGGGTTATTCCTTGGAATGCAGGAATTAAATCTCCTAGAATCATTCTTACTCCGCTATAAACAATAGTTACTCCTACAGCAAATTTTAACGCAGTCATTAGTGAAAAAACTATAAAGTTTGTACCACCTGATATTCCTGAAACAAACTCAGACCCCGCAGCAATTGCAGCTACAAGATAAAATACCATCATAGTTATTGCAGTAGAAATAGTTGTATCTCTTAAAAAACCAAATTTTTCGGGAATATTTATTTTTTCAGTACTATCTTCAGGCTTTCCTACCAATTTCCCAATCCAACCTGATAGATAGTAGCCAAGGCTTCCAAAGTGACCCATAGCTATGTCATCGCCATCAGTAACCTTAAGTGTGTATTTTTGTCCTATTGCTGGTGATATTGCACTCCAAGCTCCTAAGATAAATCCGCCAACACCTATTAGTAATGCTCCATCTAATCCTCCAGTACTTAATACAGCAGATAATAAACAAGCCATAAAGAAAGTATGATGTCCACTCAAGAAAATGTACTTATATTTTGTAAATCTAGCAATTATTAAATTGAAAATCAATCCAAATAATAAAATGAACATAGTTTCTACACCTAGGACATTTTGAGCTATTGCCACTATTGCCTCATTGTTTGGTACTACCCCTGTAATATTAAATCCATGCTCAATCATTTGCCCTAAAGGTTCAAGATTAGCTACAATAAAATCTGCACCTGCTCCCAGCATTAGATATCCCAAAATAGGTTTCAATGTACCTGTCATAATTTTGTTAAAGGGTCTTCTAAGTGCCAATAATCCAATTAATGAAATGAGTCCCATAAGTAACGCAGGCTGTGTCAAGATATCATTAGATATAACCTTTAAAATATCCATTCCCTTACCCCCTTATAATATTAATTCAGGACAATTAATACTTACACTGACTACTTCATACCTGCTTTTTCTAATAATATTTCTAGTATATCTTCTTGTATTTTTTTCTTGTTAACATAGCTTCGTACTACAATAACGTCTCTATCATCAAATTGTTCAGCTAGTTCTTTGACAGTAATTAGAAAATCACAAGTCTTCCCTTGTGCCGAGTTAAAATCTGTAGATTCTACCACAGCTTTAATTCCATTCTCTTCACAAATCTCTTCTACTTTTGTTTTTAACATTATGCTACTACCAATACCATTTCCACATACAGTATAAATCTTTAGCACAAAAATCCTCCTCCTTTCTCCTTTGATTATGTTTATTTGCTGCATTCTTCAATAACTTTTATCACCTCACCTTTGCTTTTAGCATCTATTATTCTACTAATGTACTCTTCATTTTCTAAAAGAACCATCAGTTCAGATAGTGCTCTTAAATGAGTTTTAGAGTCTATTGAACAAAATGATATCACAAGTTTTACAGGATCATGATCAGCATTCCCAAATTCAATAGGCTTCTGCAAAGTAATTAAACTCATTGCCACTTTTAAAGCTCCGTCTTCAGGTCTAGCATGGGGCATCGCAATTCCTTCAGCTATTACTATATAAGGGCCTATCTCCTTTACGCTGTTAATCATTGCATCTATATATCGGTTTTCTATCGCTTCATGTTTTATTAATAGCTCTCCACCTTTTCTCACGACTTCTTCCCAAGTATTTGCTTCTACATTTAGGTCAATTGTATCCTCTGTAATTAAATCCATTAACATAGGTCCCTCATCTCCATCTAGTTCTTTTATTACACCAATATTTAAAATGTTATACAAATCCTTTTCAAGTTTTTGGTAATTTTTTATTTCACAGCTTTGCTCTATTACTTTTATTAGTCCTCTTATCTCAATTTTACTTTTTTTCGATTTTAGGAACATTTTATTCAGTAATTGAAAATTCTCATCTGTAAGTATTGGACTTACATTGATACTTTTTATATTTATATCTTTATTTATTGGAACTGTAGATATTATTACATCAACATCATCAGTTACATATCTATCAAGCTGTCTATATGATATTTTGCCTACTATATCTACGTCAAACATAGACTGAATCTGAACAGAAATCAGCTCTGATGTACTGACTCCAGCATTGCATACTATCAATACTTTGGGCTTAGAAAATGTAGCAGCCTTTTCTCTCTCAATAGCAGCTCCAAAATGTATTGTAAGAAAACCTATTTCTTCATCATTTAGCTTTGCACTTGCATAGTTTTCAATAGGCTCGATACTTTCTTTTACAATTTCAAATAAGTATTTATAATTATCTTGTATATTTTTAAGCATTGGATTTTCAAGCCTTATGCCATACTTTAATCTATAAATCATTGGATCTATATGCTTTAAGAGACTGGTAAAAAGTTTCTTATCATGAATAATATCTACAGCTATTTTTTTATTGACTTCTTGAATAATCTTCTTTACGATTAGCTGTAAATAAATCCATTCTCCCTGTGTATCTTTGTCTATTTCTGAAAGGTTTCCACCTAAGAAATGGGTTGCAATATATGCAATCTCATCCTCACACATCTTTATACTGAAATAGTCCTCAATTATTTCTACAAAATTTCTAACTACATTAAATTCTTTAGTACCTCTTAGCTTTTCTTTTTCCTGCTCTGTTAAAGTTATTCTATTTCCTCTTTTTAATCTGTTTATTGTAATACACATATTTGCCACTATATTGGCATAAGCAACATCTGAATACCCTATACCTAATTCACTTTCCATAATATTTGCACAATTTTCCACAAATGGAATGTCAATTCTTTGCTTAAGTCTTGATACTAGCCTTCTATACCTAAAATTTTCTCGTTTAAGTCTTGATTTATCTTTCCCTACATCTTGAGCTCTATATACATATTCAAGCCACATTTCTGATAATATATTTCTAATGTTCTTCTCTTTTCCTTCTAACTTCAATCCCTGACCAAAAACAGGATTTAATGAAATATCATGCTTCTCTAATATCTGCCTAACAGCTTTTAAATCTTTGTTTATTGTACTTCTGCTTACCATTAATTTGTCGCTAAGACTTTCAATAGTGACATAATTGTCAGCTTCTACAAATTCTAATATTATTAGTTTAATTCTTTCATCTGGGGATAGAACATAGTTATATTCGTTTATGCTTTCTAGTAACTCCGCTACCCTTTTTCTTTCAGTCTCAGTTCCACTAAAATGTACTCCTACTCTGGGCTTCCTATCTAGCTTAGAAAGCTTATGAAATATTAAAAAATCATCTATTAAATCTAAATCATACCTGATAGTCCTATTACTGACCATCATTATCTTCTGTAAGTCAGATATTGTATGAGGAGTTTGACTGTTTATCAAATATGTAAGTATCTGTGCAGCTCTTTTGTAAAGTATAATAGCTTTCACTTCCCTTACAATTTATTAATATTTCTTAGTATAAATATATCATTTATGAATTTACTATAGAAGTTTATTATTTGTTGTTTCAAAATGTGGCAAAAGTAGCTTTACCTTAGATAATTTACTTAAATCAATAAACAACTAAAGCACCTACAATATTGTAGGTACTAAATTAAAAATCATTGGTTATGTAAAAAAATACCCTAATAGGGTATCAGGCTTCTCGAAATTCAAAATACAAATTTGCTTATTTCCTTCAGGGGTACAGTCTTGGTTCTCTCCAGTTAAATCATTTCAATAGTTACTAAAAGTTTTCTTTTCTATCTGAGGTTAGTACTTAAATCTTTATTTTGTGTTCATACCTATATATTAACATCAAGGCTCAATAATCAGAATATAAAAACCACTTCAAGTTAAAGCAGTTCACCGTTTTCATTATAGAATGAATCGCAGAATCTCATGACACCACAAACCTTACCTACATTATTTTTGTTTAAGAAAAGAATCTTTAGGTATTCATTTTCAGGATTATTTTCTGATAAAATAATATTATATTGTAATGCAGGCTCAAATCCAAACTGCAAATAGTAATATCCCCCTGTTAATGCAATGTGGAACTAGGCTTTTCAGAATGTATTCCATCTTCAGATATACATATTTTTCTGTTCCCAAACATATCTCCTTTACTTCCTTCCTTAAGGAGCCACTTAATCCTTAATCTAAATAACCAATAAAAAAATGGATTAAAGATTAATACTACGATTATTGCTAATATTAAAGAAATAATAAATTCAATAATACTGTATCTATGAAATACAATTTTTGATGAAATCAATATTAAAAGCCCCAATAATAACCTTGTTATCACCAACATTCTAGTTGATGACTTAGATGTGTTGAAAAAATGCAAATTAAAACTAATATAGTCTTGCTCGGTAAGTTCATATTCAAAGTTATACATACTTTCCACCTCTATAAATAATAATAAAATTTCTCTAAGCTTTACTTTTTCTTAAATGCTTCACTTTTAAAAAAATCCTTTAAAAATGATGTCCCTACAAATAATAGAACAAATAATATGGAAAATTCATTTCTTTTTAATACAGCCTCGATATTTCCCTTATCATACCTTTTAAAACTGAGATAACCTAAAACTGCAAAAGCAACTACTTGTATAATATCTATTAATGCTAAATATATATTTGTAGTAAATTGCTTTCTCTTTATATCAACATGGGTTTCATATATCATAAGGATAAGTACTAGTGCTCCAACTATAATAGCAATTAAATCTCTTATCTCATTTGAAAAAGCTAAGCTAATAAACCTTGGTAAAGATAATAATATTATAAATAAAATAGTAAAGAGAATTTTAATAATATTTTTATTGGTGTAACTCATATTTCTCTTCCTTTCAATAAAAGATGTCAGCTAATAATTTTTCTCCTTATATCGTATTGAATTTCATTATCCTTTATAGCTTTCTTTAAAGACAATACTTCTTCATTTTTTGCTAAGAGCAATAATAGAATTACGGTACTATAAATTACAAATAATAATAATAATAAAATACGTTTTTTCCCATACCCATCTCCCTTATTACTTCTTAAAACTCTGCAACAATGTTATGCAACGGTGCTAACTCATCTCCAATAGTTTAATCTAATAAGATCAATTTTTACTTGTACATATAATGTCAACTAATATAATTTTAGCAGTTCATTAGTTTTATTATTTCTTCTATACTATCTGCCTGAGAATCATATTCTGCTATTATATTAACTTTTCGTGAACCACATTTTACACATTGATGTACTATCTGAATCCCTTTTTTGGATGAATTCTTAATGCCTATTGGCTTCATTAAAGCCATACACATGCTTTGTCTATCTCCAGGCTTATTATCTACATGTTTAGAATATAAACAAAATGGACAATGATTTCTGTAACTACCGTTTTTTAATGGCAAGACAACTTGTCCGCAATTTTCACAAATAAACCCTTTGTTTTCTTGTTCTCTACTCAAAATAGCTTCCCCTCTCTTGATTTATTTGCTAAATCAAGAAATGGGTTCCGTTTTATTCTTTAATTTAGGCTTGAATGAACAAGTGACAAATTCACCGCCATTCCTTTAGGGTTAGCGATTACTTCCAGTTCCAGCTTCATTAAGGCATTTTTCATCCTTAAATCCGAACCATGATTAACTTTGTCTTACTTTGTATTAATCACTGTAAGGCGGGTGGGGCCCACCTTCCACTGGTATGTGTAGTTTCATTCTCACTAACATTGGCGTTCGTCCCCAATTAGCTTTGAGTAAAGAATAATACTTTGTTGCTCAAGTTTTCACTTCCTTCTTTCTGTCACAAGATATCAAAAAATTGACCCCATAAACACTCTTAGAAATGAGTTAGTACTGTTGCATAACGCTCCGTATTTACACAGGCTCTGTACTATTATCTTTTCGTATTTCATTCATACTTTCGTAAGGAGCATGTATATTTTCTATTTCTACCCCAGATTTTCTAGCTAGGCCAGGTAATAATTCTTTTTCTCCATTTATATCTCTTAAACTCATCTCCCCACCAAAGCATGACACAATCAAATCCAGCTTCTCTTATTAAGCTAAATCTCTTTTTGCTTTCTATTGCATATCCAAACCTATAATCTAGCCCCGTTTTCATAGTCTCCCTCTATTTTTTCTTTTTTCATTCCGCCATAGGATGCGGTGGTCAATTTTTATGGGATTTTATATAACATCATTCTTTGTGATTTTGAGATTTTTTTACTTTTCTGGGTTGCAACTTCTTTTAAAATTTACCATCTTTATGGTATAATGTCAAGTATATGATATTATATATAAATATGGAAAGATGGTGAAAAATGTCTAAAAAAATTATATTTTCATTAGTCATTATTGTAGTGAATATATCAGTGCTTTACATTTCAAAAAACATTAACGCTTTTTCTATATCTGCAGCATTAACGTCAATTATTACAGCTATAATAATTGCTCGTTTTCCTAAACTAATTGATTATAATAAAAAAAATAATCATTTTATTACTTTTATAAGTCTCATTATTATCAGCTGTTTGTTGTTAATGAGCACGTTCTTATTTTAAGCATCTATTCATTTAATTGAATACTTTAAGATAAGTATAGGAGAGAGCATAGACTAAAAAATTCATTCTAAAGAAAGTATTAAGTTTGTCATTAATTAGCAGATAATAATTCACCATATTTGAAAGTAGTTAGTAATATTGTTTATTGAAGTGTTGAGTAAAGGGTATAAATTAGGACTATTGTACCAAATTTATATAAGACTTTTACTAACTCTACATAAAATAACTTTTCCCTTCCATATTTTTGTTTTTCATATAAAACATAGAAGTGATTAATATATGTAACAAAACAACCAAGTATCTCTACTTGGCTGCAGTTATAAAATAAATACTATTTTACTTTCTGGATGTATTATCTTATTAGTCTTATCTATTTGTATGGTTTGAATCTTTCCACACTTTATTTAACTACCATCTGTATTTATTTCCCCAAGTTCCTCTAATCCGAAAATCGCTCCATACTTCTAGAAGCCACTAAGTCTACTCCTATACCTAATATATCTTTAACTATTACCTGCCCTACTTTTACAGGTGCTTCTACTTCAAGGGAATTTATGAGTTCCATACATTTAAAGTTCATATCCTTTGGTATAGCTCCATTAGTCTTTACAGGAAGTCTATTTAGATGGGCATTGTTTATTTTAACAGTTGAGGTAATCACTCTAGTAGGATTTGTCATCTCTAGTATTCCATAACGCTCTCCTCTTTTGCATTGGTTTCCTGTGACTACATAGCCATCATGGCTTGTAGGGTCTTTGGTTATGGTTAGTCGGCATCCAATTGGACAAACTATGCAAATAGTTTCCATACTATTATTTCCCTCCTTCTAATTCTACAACTAAAGTCTCTGTAGCAGTATCTTTTAGGAGGCTAATATCTATGTTTACTCTCTCCATTTCTCCTGGAGTGAGGGTTCTCTTCTTAATTTTTCTAATTACTTTTTCACCTAGCTTCACATTCATGATTACATTAGAATATACATCATCTGACCTCATGAAAAGAGTTATAGCATTATCTAAGTTTTCTAGTCTTATTATCTGCGGTACTATATATCTGATTCCTCTCCCTGCTTTGGTGTGAATAAGTCTCTCTGATTTACTAAAGCCTTCTAATACATATTTGGCTGCATTTTTCCCTGCTCTACGTCCTTCTTCACTTACATAATCAACTAAATCATGAACATGAACTACATTGCCACAGGCAAATATCCCTTCTACTGTGGTTTCCATAGATTCATTTACTATGGGCCCTCCTGTTATGTTGTCAAGCTTTAGGTTTGCACTCTTTGAAAGCTCATTTTCAGGTATTAGCCCTACTGACAAAAGTAATGTGTCACATTCATAATATTTCTCCGTGCCTGGAATAGGTCTTCTATTTTCATCTACCTCTGATAATTGTATTCCTTCGATTCTATCTTTTCCATCTATTCTTGTTATAGTATGACTCAAGAATAAAGGTATGTTATAATCATGAAGACATTGAACAATGTTTCTAGTTAGTCCTCCTGAATAAGGCATAAGCTCTGCTACTCCTATAACCTCTGCCCCTTCTAATGTAAGCCTTCTTGCCATTATAAGTCCAATATCTCCTGAACCTAGTATGAATATTTTCTCGCCAACCATATAACCTTCCATATTTATATACCTTTGAGCTGTTCCTGCAGTAAATATACCTGCAGGTCTTGTACCTGGAATATTTATAGCTCCCCTAGTTCGTTCTCTACAGCCCATTGAAAGTATTATTGATTTTGCCTTTATATTAATTAGCCCGTCCTTTGAGTTTATTGCACTAATAATCTTATCTTCAGAAATATTAAGTACCATGGTATCTAGCTTATATTCTATTTCAAGTTCTTCTACTTGGTCTATAAACCTTTCAGCATATTCAGGACCTGTAAGCTCTTCTTTAAATTCATGAAGTCCAAATCCATTATGAATACACTGCTGAAGTATACCTCCAAGTTCTCTATCTCTTTCTATTATGAGAATATTATCTACTCCGCTCTTTTTAGCCTCTACTGCTGCTGCTAAGCCTGCTGGACCTCCTCCTATAACTACAATATCGTAGTTCACACCATCACCCCCTTACCTATTGCCTTTATTTGTCTTGCCTATCAATATATATGAATCTTCACTATCCTTCACAATTTCATCCATATCCTTACTAAGCTCTCTAGCTAATATCTCAACTACCCTAGGTCCACAGAAGCCTCCCTGGCATCTTCCTGTTCCCGGTCTTGCTCTTCTTTTAACTCCATCTACTGTAGTTGCACCTACATTTCTGTTGATAATATCTACTATTTCTCCTTCTGTAACGCTTTCGCATCTACATATTATCCTTCCAAATCTAGGGTCTTTTTTAATTAATTCAGCTTTTTCCTCATCACTTAGTTTGTTAAATCTAATAACTCTTCTTCTCCTTGGATTGAAGTTTTCTTTTTCCTTGAGTCCCCCTGCTATATCTTTCATTATGTCAACTACATACTCAGCTATAGCCGGTGAAGCGGATAGTCCAGGTGACTTAATACCAGCTACATTTATGAATCCCTTTGCGTCTTTGACTTCTCCAATTATAAAATCTCCAGTACTTGCCTCTGCTCTTAGACCTGAATATGTGGTTATAACCTTATTTACTGGAACAGTAGGAGCTGACCTTCTAGCTACTTCCTTTATGTATTCTAGGTTTTCTGTAGCAGTTGAAGTGTCATCCTTATCTTGAATATCCTCTACATCAGGTCCTACTAATAGATTGCCATGGATTGTTGGAGTTATGAGTATACCCTTTCCTACACTTGAAGGACATTGAAATACTACTGTATTTACAAAATCTCCTTCGCTTCTATCTAGTACAAAGTATTGTCCCTTTCTAGGTTTTATCACAAAAGATTCTTTAGATACCATGTTATTTATTTTATCTGCATATACGCCTGCACAGTTTATTACATATTTAGAGTTTATCTCGCCTTTATTTGTAATTATCTTATAGCCTAAATCAGTTTTTTCAATATCCTGCACTTCATTATTTAATAGGATCTCTACTCCGTTATCTACTGCGTTTTCAGCTAATGCTATGGTTAATTCCCATGGACTAAGAATTCCACAGGTAGGTGCATATAAGGCTCCTTTTATTGTGTCGTTTAGATTAGGCTCCATTTCTCTTACCTTGTTTCCGTCAATTATTTCTAGGCCCTTAATATTATTTTCTATTCCCCGCTTATATAGATCTTTTATAGTTTCCATATCATCATCGTCAAACCCTACAACAAATGAACCTATTCTTTCGAACTCAACATCTAGCTCTTCGCATATCTTATCAAACATGGGATTTCCCAGTGAATTGAATTTTGCCATATTAGTCCCAGGCTTGGCATCATATCCAGCATGTATTATTGCACTATTAGCTTTAGATGCTCCATTAGATACATCATTTTCCTTATCAAGCAATGCTATTTTAAGCTCATATCTAGAAAGCTCTCGTGCAATAAAAGCTCCAATTATGCCAGCACCTATTATTGTGACATCATACATCTTTTTCACCCCTTTTGCTTTAATAATAAAAAAATCCATATAGAAATCTCAAGAAGAGATCCTTCGCTACGCTCAGGATGACATCTGTTTTACTAATTCACAGTAGAAAAAAAGCCGCTCAAATCTACCCCTATTCATCATAGGCATAGACTGTACGGCTCTCTTGCTCTAGTCTTAATTATTATTATCTTTTATTGAATAGTCTCAAAAAAGAACTGATGGTCTAGACCTATGCTTCTTCCCACTTAAGTGCTCTGCCTACTGCCTTCTTCCATCCTTCATATAGTTCAGCCTTCTTGTCTTCGTTCATTTCAGGATTGAACTCTCTATCTACATTCCACTTCTTAGCTATTTCTTCTTTGCTTTCCCAGAACTCAACTGCTAGACCCGCTAAGTATGCAGCTCCAAGAGCTGTTGTTTCTATAACCTCTGGTCTATGAACAGGAACACCAAGAATATCTGATTGGAATTGCATCAAGAAGTTGTTAGCTACTGCTCCACCATCTACCTTAAGAGCTTGAAGATCTATACCAGAATCTTCTTGCATTGCTTCTAGAACATCTCTGGTTTGATAGCAAATAGACTCTAATGCTGCTCTTATGATATGGTTTCTGTTTGCTCCTCTAGTTAGGCCCACAATAGTTCCTCTTGCATACATATCCCAGTATGGAGCTCCTAATCCAACAAATGCTGGAACTAGATAAACTCCATTATTATCTTCTACCTTTGTTGCAAAGTATTCACTATCCTTTGCACTATCTATTAGTTTCAATTCGTCTCTTAGCCATTGAACTACTGCACCAGCTATGAATATACTTCCCTCTAGTGCGTATTCAACTTTTCCATCTACTCCCCATGCTATTGTAGTAAGAAGACCGTTCTTAGATGGAACCATTTCTTCTCCTGTATTCATTAGCATGAAGCATCCAGTACCATAAGTATTCTTAGCCATACCAGGCTCGAAGCAAGCCTGACCGAATAATGCAGCCTGTTGGTCTCCAGCTATACCAGCTATTGGTATCATAGCTCCACCAAAGGTTGCCTCATCTGTATAGCCATAGATTTCACTTGATGGTCTTACATCAGGAAGCATTGATTTAGGAATATTTAATTCCTCAAGGATTTTCTCATCCCATTTAAGGTCTTTAATGTTATAAAGCATAGTCCTAGAAGCATTTGAGTAGTCAGTTACATGAACCTTTCCTCTTGTAAGATTCCAGATTAGCCAAGTATCAATGTTTCCAAATAACAAATCACCATCTTCAGCTTTCTCTCTAGCACCTTCTACATTGTCTAGTATCCATTTTACCTTAGTTCCAGAGAAATATGCATCTATAACAAGTCCTGTATTTTCTCTAACATAATCTTCAAGTCCTCTTGCTTTTAAATCATCACATATGGAAGCAGTTCTTCTACATTGCCATACTATTGCATTGTATACTGGTTTTCCAGTATTCTTATCCCATACAACTGTAGTTTCTCTTTGATTTGTAATACCTATAGCAGCAACTTCATCAGGTCTAATTCCTGCAGTTTCTAGAACCTCTCTAGCAACTCCGCTTTGAGTTCCCCATATTTCCATTGCATCATGCTCTACCCAACCTGCTTTTGGGTATATTTGTGTAAATTCTTTTTGAGCAACATTTACTATTTTTCCATCATGGTCAAATAATACTGCTCTCGAGCTTGTAGTACCCTGGTCAAAGGCCAATATATATTTCTTTTCCATAACGTACCCTCCTTATTTCAGTTTAGTTCTTATATGTCAAATATTCAAGTGTGTTTTTATAGGAAACAAGATAGGATAAATCCTCCTAAAGTGCCTCCTATTAATGCTACTATATAATTAACAGCGCCCTTTCCAAATTTGTCTCCACTAGCTACTGAAGCTGTAAATAATCCTATTCCTGCAGCCCAAGCCATGTCTATCCATGCACCTGTTTGATAAATCATACCCACACCATGATTTAATGTCCAAGCAAGACCAACTATAAATCCAGCTGCCATCCATCCGCCAATATTTCCCCAGTTTTCGCACATTTTGCCCCATAACAATCTAATTAGAAATGGGAATATAAAACCTCCTGCAAATGTAGCTATTGCTAACTTAACTGTCATCCTTAGCCCCCCTTTTCATTATAATTTCATTTTGAAATTCAAGTAGTTAAATCTTAGCCCATTATTTTGAAGCTAAATACTTTTCAAGCTTAGCAGCTGTAAAGCCACCTACTATACCGCCCAAAAGAACTATTACTAAAGTTGGTAGTGCGTCTACAAATACCTGTCCCCCGTTCATGAATACATCTCTCATTGTACCTGCCATTCCGATGCCAACTGCCATATCTACAAATGCTCCATCGTTATTAATTAGTCCTAGTGAATGGTTCATAAACCACATAGTGCCTATTATAAGTAGTCCAGCAAACCATCCCCCTGCAATTCCATAAGCACCGGCAAATGCTCCCCATACGCTCATGACAAACATACCTGCTATGGCAGTTCCTAGAATTGTACCTAAATGTTTCATAGTTACACCCCCTTATTTTTTTATATATACAACTAGGTCAATACCTAGGTTGTACCTCCTCACATATACCAAATCTCTTCCTTACTAGTAGATACACCAATTGCACCAGACCTTAGGTTTTGGATTACATCATCTTTTTTACTTATTAATCCACCTGTAATCACAGGAATCTTAGTTTCACTGTGTATTGCCTTAGTTACTCTTGGCATAATTCCCGGTAGTATTTCAATAGCATCTGGTCTAGTGCTTCTTATGGACTTTATTCCAGTATCTAAGGATAGAGAATCTAATACAAATAGTCTTTGTATTGCAAAAATATTCATTTCCTTTGCAGCCTTTACAATATTTCCTCTTGTGGTAATTATTCCATCTGGACCAATGTTCTCATTAATAAACCGTAGGGCTATGATATCCTTTGAAAAGCCTTCCATTAAGTCTATATGAACATAAATAAGCTTGTGATTTTCCTTTACTCTATCTACAATGCTTTTTATGTTAAATATGTCTCCAGCTAATAAAAAGATTATTTTACAAGGTGAGTTAATAGCAGCCTCTGCTTTATTCAGATCATTTATAGCTGCAACTATTGGATTATTAATGATATTTTTAAAGAATCCATCCCACATTTAACACACCCCTCATCCATATGATTATTAATAGATGCTGGAGGTAGTCAGTTCCCAATCTTATTCATATATTTTGCTTCCATTCCGGCTCTTAATATATCCTCCAAATCATTTGAAATACATGCCTGTATAGCTACTGCCAAGCTACCCTCTACTATTGGAGCATCGAGTATAACTACCTTTCCCTTTATTTCCTCTGGCAGCATCTCTATTGCCATTTCAGAGCTCATTATGGAGCTTCCCATATCTGCCAATATGGCTACCCCATCACCACTGTTGGCCTCTTCTATAGCCTCCATAATTAGAGTTGCATCTGTTCCTAATCTTCCATCTCTAGTGCCCCCAGCAGATATTATCTTAATGTCATCTCTTGCTACTTCCTTACATAACTCTACTATTCCAGTAGATATTTTGTTACTATGGGATACTACAACTATTCCAATCATCTAAATCCTCCTACTGCTGAAGAAAATCGATAATTGCCTTCATAAAACTTGGTAAATCCTTAGGAGTCCTAGATGTTATCATATTTCTATCTACAATCACTTCATCATCTATATAAGTAGCACCAGCATTTTCAATGTCGTCAATTATTGCATTTACACAGGTCATTTTATAGCCCTTAACTACCTTAGCTGATATGAAAACCCAACCTCCATGGCAGATTGTAGCTAATAACTTTCCTTCATCTGCAAACTCCTTAACTAAATCAAGTATGCCTTGACATCTTCTCAATTTATCTGGTGCCCAACCTCCCGGAACAATTATTCCATCATAATCCTTTGATAAAATAGCATCATAATCTAAATCTACCTGTACTGTAGTTCCGTATTTTCCTGTGTATTTCTTTTGGCTTCCGCTGCCTACTATATCAACATGGTATCCTTCCTCCCTTAACCTTATAGCTGGATACCAGAGCTCCAAGTCTTCATAGCCTTCTTCTGCTAATACCACTATCTTTTTCTTTCTACCTGTCATCATCTTGCCTCCTTCAAAGTATCTGCTATTGTTTTTATGATAATATAGCTAGATGTAGCCCCAGGATCCTGATGTCCAATACTCCTCTCTCCTAGATAGCTAGCTCTACCTTTTCTTGCTAGAATTGTTTTTGTATACTCTGCTCCTTCCTTTGCAGCATTTTCGGCTTTTTCAAAGGCAATAATAATTTCTTCTCCATTCTCTATAGATTCCTTGAGCACTTCATAGGCTGGGATTAATGCATCAAGCATTGTTTTATCTCCCTTGTCAGCCTTGCCCCTAGACTTTATTCCCTGAATAGCTTCATACAGCATTTGAATTGTATCCTGTCTATCTATATAAACCTTCCCACTAACTACTGATGATGCCTTTAAAAAGGCTGTACCATATAGGGGGCCTGATGCCCCTCCTACAGTAGATATTAAAGTCATGGCTACTGTTTTTAGGATGGTTCCACAGTCCTTACCCTCCATTCCATCTAGCTTACTTAATACTGCTGAAAAGCCCTTGCTCATGTTTATTCCATGGTCAGAATCTCCTATTGCAGTATCTAAGTCTGTCAAGTACTCCTTGTTTTCTTTTATTGCTCCTCCTATGTTTTTAATCAATGTCAGGAGCATATCTGATGTAATCATAATTATTTCCCCCCGAGAACAATAGTTTGGACAGCAGTTAAACAATAGTCTAGAAGAAGTTTAGCAGTAGTTAATCAATCGTTACACTACCGTTAATCAGCTTTTAGAAACCTATAATTGTCTAAATGCTGGTGTATCTGCACTTGCATCTAGTAATTCCTTTATTTCGTCATCTAGCTTAAGTACACTTATTGATGCTCCTGCCATTTCTATAGATGTCATGAAGTTGCCTACAAGAGCTTTATATACCTTTATTCCATTTTCGTTTAGTTTCTTATGAACTTCTCTGTTAACTATATAAAGCTCCATTAATGGCGTGCCACCTAAGCCATTTATCATAACAGCTACTTCCTCATCTTCATTGATTTCAATATCTCCTAGTATCTTCTCTAGCAGATGATCTGCTATTTCATCTGCTGTTTGTATCTTTTCCTTATGAGTTCCCGGCTCCCCATGTATACCTAAGCCAACTTCCATTTCATCCTCGCCTATTTCAAAGCTTGGTTTGCCTACTGCTGGAACTATACATGGAGTTAAGGACATACCCATAGACCTAACATTCTTGATTACTTTTTCAGCTACTCTTTTAACTTCACTAAGCTCTAGACCCTTTTCAGCTGCTGCACCAGCTATTTTATGAACAAATACAGTTCCTGCAATTCCTCTTCTTCCTGTGGTATAGGTACTATTTTCAACTGCTACGTCATCATTTACTACAACACTTTCAACAGTTATTCCCTCAGCTGTAGCCATTTCTGCTGCCATTTCAAAGTTCATAATATCTCCTGTGTAATTTTTAATAACTAGTAGTACTCCTGCACCACCATCTACAGCTTTAATCGCTTCATAAACCTGATCCGGTGTAGGTGATGTAAATACTTCACCAGCTACTGCTCCGTCTAGCATACCCATTCCAACATATCCTCCATGGGATGGCTCATGTCCGCTTCCTCCACCACTTACTAAGCCTACCTTACCTTCTATTGGAGAATCTTTTCTGACTAACACATTAAAGCCTTCTAGTCTTTTCACATACTCTGGATGAGCTGCTACTATACCTTGAAGCATTTCTTCTACAACGTTCTCTCTGCTGTTAATAATCTTTTTCATCATTCCACTTCCTTTCAAATAATTAAACCTACATAAAAACTCTTTTCTTTAATTCGGCGTTCCTTTGACCTAGTAAATATTTCAAACTAGGCCTTTAAGCTTGTATTACATGTATATTTTTCCGAGTTTAGTTTATGACAAAGCCATATAACATTTTATCTACACATTTTTGTACAAAAAACCGCACGTATCTAGCCTTATGTCCCCATAAGTTAGATAGTGCGGTTCTCCAATTCTCCACATATTATTTAATTGTTATACACTATGTCCATATATTAATACTATAGATATGCTTATTTATTTATATATATGCAATAATTTTATATTTTTATTAAATTATATAAGCATTTATATTAATAGATTTTCTTTGTAATAGCTTAACATATTCTTTCACTAATATTTTCTCTAGTTTGATACAGTCATATGCACTGCCTTTTTTCATAATAGGTTTTCCCTTAAAAACTCAATTGCCTAGACTGCCTCCTAAAAAATTTTTCAACCCCTATTTAAATAATTAATTAAATTGTATTATAATTTTGTAAAGAGCAGCAAGAAACTTTCTTACTGCTTCTTAATCTCAATTTCTATCCCCTTTTCATGTTTTCTATTCATAATATTTTTCTTTTTTCTGTCTTCTTTACTTTAAAACACAGTATCAGAATCATAATCCTCTGGGTATAGCTTATCTTTAGCAATATGAAGAGAAAGGTGTTTTTTGCTTATCTTTAGCTTCTTTTTCATAACTAATACACCATATTCTCCCTTTGCATTTTCAGTCTCATAGATTATTCCTGCTCTATTCATAAAGCTAATGAATACACTATCTCCTACATTAAACTTAGACCCCTTTCTTTGCTTTTCAAGTCCCTTATTTAGTCGTTTGGCCTCCTCAAATTTTTGTAGTTTTTGTTCATTAGCAATAGATTCATTGTTATCTTCCCAATTTTCTTTTCTCTCCTCACTTTTATATTCTAAATACTCCTTCTTTTCTTTATAAGTGACTTCATGAGCTCTTTCAATTAAATTTTTACTCATACCTAACCTTAATGCTATCAGAAAAGCATTACTCTCTCCTGCTTTACCAATACTAAGCTTGTATAAGGGCTTAAGGGTATTGATATCAAACTCCATACAACCATTTACAAATCCCTCATGATTTAAGGCAAAATCTTTGATTTCACTATAGTGGGTAGTTGCTAAAATTGTTGCACCTTTTTTGTAAAGCTCCTCTAGAACTGCAACGGCTATTCCCATACCCTCTCCTGGATCTGTTCCTGCTCCTACTTCATCCATAATAACTAGAGTATATTTATTTGCCATATCTAAAATACTGATTATATTTTTTATGTGAGATGAAAATGTACTTAGACTTTGCTCTATACTTTGACCATCTCCAATATCTACTAGCACATCTGCAAATACAGCAAATTCACTTCCATTCTCTACTGGTACATGGATACCTGATTGAGCCATCATAGTTAACAAGCCTACAGTCTTAAGTGCCACAGTTTTGCCACCAGTATTTGGACCAGTAATAACTACTCCTTTGTACTCTTTTCCAACTGTAAAATCTAATGGTACTGCTGATGTTCCTATAAGAGGATGTCTTCCTTTCTTAATATTTATATAATTATCAGTATTGAATTTTACAGTTGTTCCACCAATACTCTTACTATACTTGCCTTTGGCAAAAATGAAGTCATAATGACACATAACTTCAATATTTCTATTGAACTCTCTTTCTCTATTTTCTATCATTACAGTAAGAGTAGATAATATCCTATATACTTCTTTTTCTTCTTCAATTAAACATACATTAAGCTCGTCCTGGTATCTCTTAACTTCTGCTGGTTCTATAAAGGCTGTAGAGCCACTTCCAGACATGTCATGAATACTTCCTTCTATACTTTTCTTATATTCATTCTTTACTGGAATTACATACCTTCCATTCCGTGTACTGATTAGTCCATCTTGAAGATAACTTCTATATTTTTCATTTCTAAGTATGCTCTCAAGCTTACTCCTTATCCTTTCTTCAAGAATTACGATTTTCTTGCGTATTTTTGATAATTCAGAGCTAGCTCTATCATCTACCCTTCCATGGACGATACAACGTTCAATCTCTTCCCTTAAGTAGTCTAGCCCAAAAGTAGATAGTGCATATGAGCT
This sequence comes from Proteiniborus sp. DW1, assembly GCF_900095305.1. NCBI lineage: Bacteria > Bacillati > Bacillota > Clostridia > Eubacteriales > Proteiniborus > Proteiniborus sp. DW1. Next base: position 45,494 of record NZ_FMDO01000057.1, read on the forward strand.
AATAGTAGGAGCTACGTGTTCCTTATCTGACATAAATCTTTTGAGCTTTGTCACTTCTCTTAATAAACCTGCTACATTATCTAAATCCTCAGGGTTAAGTACTATGCCCTTTTTAATCTTTTGCTTTACATTATTGATTCCAATTAAGCTATGAATCGGAACACTTGAACTAATATCTACTATAGCCCTTGCTTCAGTAGTTTCATTCATATTTTTTTCTATTAAACTGATGTCTATATATGGTTCTAGCTTATCAATCTCTTCCTTTGCCAAATCTGATAATGCAAAACCTTTTAATGTTTCTTTTATTTTGTTATATTCCAATAATTCAATAGTTTTTTTATTCATCCTTAACCTCCAAATATTTTTATAATTTTACATCATAACTTTAACCACACTTAACATCCACTCACCTCCCACTTTAGTGACAAAAAACAAAAGGCTGTAAATGAACACATGTTCACTTACAGCCTCTGCAATCTTTTATTCATAAATCCTGATACCTAAATAATTATGAAATAAAGCTATGTGATGCAATTAAATAGCTCTACTCATAAAGTGAAAATCATATCCTTATGGCTCTAGCCTTAAAATCACCTACCTAGCGCATAGATACAAGACTTTCACAAGGTAAAAAGCTTTATATAAGACAAAAAATCTGTGCAGTAGCACAGATAGATTATCCAAATTAAAATAAAGATACTGTTTTCTGTGTTCTTATCTAAGCTTAAGTCTTGAAAGTAATATCTAATTCAATCGCACAACAAACAGACCTATTAAATATAGGTACTTAGATATTTCAAGACTCAAATATTAAATTACTTAGTTAAGAACAACCTCTATCATAAAACATTCTCCCTTGTCGTAAATCAATATATATTGTATCATTTGTAATATGAAACTTCAAGTATTAATATTATTTTTTATCTATACACTACCATATGATAATCCTTATTGTTAAAGTATATACTTTTATTTATTTTTTCACTATTCTTTCTGTAATTGTAACTTTAATAGTATCACCTGGTTGCTTTCCAATCTTCGCTCGAATATCTTTTCTAATTCATATAATATGACACGGTGTCTTCATCCTTACTGAACTGCCAGCATAAGGCTCACCATCACATGTTATATATAATGCAAGGGGCCCCAGTTTTTATTTCTTATTAAAGCTTATCATGTGGGCCATCTTTTAATATGGTGAATTATTAGTATACTTACAAGCACATAGATATGCTGTCTCATTTTTTTATGGAGTAAAAGCTAGTGGTTCTTTCTATTCTAAATTATATTTTGTTATTCTACGTAAATTTATTTTCTGCAGTTGCCATACTTTTGCTATGGTAAAGTATCACTCTTTATTAAAAAACATTGTATCTGTCCTTTTGTCCTTCCTCAAGAAAATACCTACTCTAACTATCACCAAAGGGCCTTATTTGCTAAAGCTAAAGCAACTTTTAAATACTCCTTACAGGCATCATATCTTTTTAAGTATAATAAAACATTTGAAATTTCAAAATAAATTTCAGTTAGGTAGAAAGAGTCTTCATTGATATAAGGTAGCTTGTCCATGACCTTATCAAGATATTTTATTACACTTTTCTTATCATTTTTTTCATATAAGTCAAGATTATATTAATATATGTAGCACAGATTTCATCAAGGTGGTTTTCTTCATCTAAAATTTCTATTACTTTGCTATAAGACTGTAATGCATTACTATAATCACCAAGCCTATAAAAACAAACACCTTCTAACATAAAAATACTTTTTAAGTTTTTATAATTACTTTTATCAAAAAAGACCTTTGCTTTATTTAAAGCTCTAAGACATTCATCAATATTATTTAATTTTTTAAGGGCTAAAGCAATATTATAATAAAATGCTCCTTTAGCTATATCAGGCATATCATTTTGGCTTAATAGCATATATTCACATAAGTTAATAGCCTCTTTACATTTACCTGTAACTATGCAATTACTTACTAATTTCAAAGCAATCCTATATCGCTTTTTCATATTTGGTAAATCATAAGAAGCTTCTAATGCTTTAAAATAGTAGTAGTATTCCTTGCTTAAGTTATTAGACTCATAAAAGATATTGCCTAATATTTCATATATTTTTACTTTTTTATCAGCTAAATCCCACTCATTTAAAAAAGCTTCGATTTCATTAAGCTCGTCCAATTCAATGTCAAATTTTTTATTAGCTAAGTCATTTTCTAGTCTTTCAATATATGTATCAGCCTTTTTTCTTGCCTCGTATCTTTTAGGGTTGAGTAGGTCTTCTGGCTTAATGAAAATATTTAGGTTTCTTTCACTCATGATTTTGTTAATATTTCTAGCCATTATATTAGCTGCAGTATCATATAATGTAGTCTTAACGAAGTCTTCTTATGTAAAAACATTAAAGCAGGAATTTTTAACAAAAAAACCTACTAAAATCTTCTCTTAGTAGGTTTAAATGAATACTATGTTTAGTTAATATATAAAATTATCCTTCTAAACAAGGTACACTAACAGGGGCCTTCCTAAAATGTGTAGCCTGTTCAAATCCATATGCTATTTCAATCAATCTTCCTTCATCCCATTCTCTGCATAGTATTTCTAGTCCTACTGGTACTCCAATAGGTGCTGTATCTGTTGGCTTTGTGAAGCCTGCCGGTACTACACAGGATGGGAAGCCTGTTACTGAGCCTATTACTCCATTTCTCTCTGCTTGTGGCTGTCCAACTTTGACTACTGGTCTTTTTTGATGTGGATATACTATTGCATCTAAGTTATGTTCTGCCATGATTCTCATGACTTGGTCTCTAAGCTGAGCTCTCTTAATAAGTCTTTCGTTATATTCTGGAGTACCTATATCTAAAGTTTCTGCAAACTTAATATTCTCTTCTATTCCTTCATGGTATTTACCTGATGCAATAACATCTGCTAGGGAATTTACCTCTGCACGTGAGCCTAAATCCTGTAAGTATACATTTAAATGAGCTTTTAAATCATAAAGATGAACACTTACCTCTTTAACAAGCTTATCTGTATCTATGTTTTCTTCAATAGGTACTAATGTAGCTCCATTTTTCTTCATTTCTTCTAGGCTGTTGTTGATTACTTCATTTACCTCTTGATGTATGTCCTTAGTACCAAAGGCGCTTTTTAATACTCCTATTCTCTTTCCTTTTAATCCGTCCTTGTTTAAAAAAGCTGTATATGTTTCAGGAATATGTCCTATGGACCAAGCTGTCTGTGGATCAGCAGGATCGTATCCAGCTATTACATCTAATACTCTAGCAGCATCTTCTACTGTACGCATAATTGGTCCAGCAGTATCTTGAGTCATTGAATAAGGCACTATACCATCCCTGCTTACTAATCCAACAGTTGGTCTAAGTCCAACTAAGCTACAAGCTGAAGAAGGAGAACGCACTGAGTTAATGGTATCAGTTCCTATTCCTATGATTCCGAAGTTAGCAGCTATACCTGCTCCTGTTCCACCGCTTGAACCTCCAGGTGTTCTAGTTAAATCGTATGGATTTATAGTTTGACCTAATATAGAACTAACTGTTTCGCCCCACACTGCAAATTCGTGGAGGTTCGCTTTGGCAATTATAACTGCACCTGCTTCCTTTAGCTTTTTAGTAATGAAAGCGTCATCCTCTGGAACTACACCTTCTAAGCTTAAAGAACCTGCTGTAGTCGGCATATCACCTGTATCTACGTTGTCCTTTAATAATACTGGTATTCCGTGTAGCGTTCCTGTAAAGCCTGATTCTTTGAACTTTTTATCTAGTTCATCTGCTATTTCTAAAGCCTTTGGGTTTATCATAATTACCGAGTTAAGAGAAGGTCCCTTTTTGTCATATGCTTCTATTCTCTTTATATACATCTCTACTAGTTGACGGCAAGTTAGTTCTCCTCTTTTCATTGCCTCGTGGACTGATGATATTGTCGCTTCTTCTAATGTAAATCCTACGTTTTCTATACTCACTAGTATCACCTACCAAAGTTTATTTTTAATATACATTTTCAAAAAACGTTTACATTAACCCTTATATTAATTATATATGTAAACCTCTTGCATAATCTTTATTATTTGAACACAAAAAGGAAACAAATGTCTTATGAAGTTTCAATAATAGATATTCCTCACTAACTCTTAGGATAACAAAAGAATAGCACCTACATTCATATCAAAAAAGCAGGTGCTATTCTAAGTATTATTCATTAGCATTTAAACTACCTAATGTTTTAGTCCAATTATCTACATAATCTCCTGTAGCCCATTCTGCCATTATTATTGTTTCGTTATCCTTTAAGGTTATTCTCCTCAAAGGTGAGCTTTCTATTTCGCCACGTTCGATTCCGTAGATTATTATTTCGCTTTTAGTAAAGACAAGGACTATATCCTTATTAGGTGAGGTAAAGGCATCAATTGCTCCTGGTACCTTGTTTTTTATATGTGTCCATGTTATATCCAGCTCATCGTATATTACTAGTTTAGGTGGAGGAAGTATGCTAATATTATAGTCCGCATAGCGAAACTCATTATCTAGCATATAATTGATTCTTCCTTTAAAAAACCAATGCCCCATCTTTCTCACTAGACCAAAGCTATCTAAAAGCTTATGCTTATTTAAAATATCACTTTCTTGAATATTTAGTTTTGTCATAGTTTTTTGTATTCCAAGCTCTATAGCTCCAAGGCTTTCATCTTCAGAAAGATCTGTGATTTTAATATTCTTTTTACTAGATAAGCTATCTATAGGTAAGATTTGCAAAATATCCTCTTGCCATATTTTATCACTATACTCATAGCTTCCCTTTCCTGAAACTTGAATAGATACATAGTCATTGCCAATATAGTCAATTCGTTTTTCTATCTTACCTACTCTGTCAGCCCAATCAGAATAATCAAGCTGCAGAAACACTCTTGATTCATAAAGGTTATCTTTTGAAATGTTATATGCATACAAGAAGTCTTCTGTCCTATCATCCTCTTCACATGTAACTGCTTCCATTTTCCAAAATCCACTTCTTCTTGGAAAAATTATTCCCTCTGTTTCTAAAATAGGATCTACTCTTTTGTTTTTAAAACCAATCCATAGGGTTCTATAAGAATACCCATCAGGATTATCTGAACGCAAACCAAACAATACTCCTGAACGAAGAAGTGCCTTCTCTTTATTTATCACTAAGTTAGTACCATCAGATTCTTTTTGCTTCTCCTGAACTTTAAAATCATTACTTACCTCATCAGAAATCTTTATTAAGTTTAGATTCAAACTTGAAGCACTTAAAACTAATTCACTGTCACTTATTCTAACTATTTCACAATAATGCTTATCCCCATCTGTTACTGTAATAACTTCTATCTCTCCATCAGGAATATTGAAATCTTTTAAAAAGGTTTTATGATTATATAGCAAATACTCCTTTCCATTAACACGTTTAACCTGATATCCTGGTTCTTCTAAATAATAGTCATCTAATGCCATATATTCTTTAGAAAACTCGACTATTTTATTTTCCCACTCTGCATTAATTGTGTCATCTTCTTTTGAATCTTTTTCAATAACTTTAGCAACCTTCCATGTCCCTGATACAGGAACCTGATTGTTGTTAGGTGATGAAATTCTATCAGTAGATTCCTTAGGAGAAGCAGAACATCCTACCATGACTACAACTATTAAAATCAATACATAAATTAATTTTACCTTTTTCATCTATTCACGCTCCTCTAAAGGAATTGTGATCAAAACTAAAGTTCCTTTACTAAGCTGACTTTTTATCTCTAAAGTACCATTCATTAATGATACTATTTCATCACAAATAGATAAGCCAATTCCATTTTTAGATTTGCTCGTTTTCCCTTTATAGAATTTTTCTTTAACCCTTGGTAGATCTTCCTCTGGTATCCCGCAGCCTGTGTCTTCAATACTAAAAATAAAGTTGGAGTTCTCATACTTAGTGCTAAATATGACCTGACCGCCAGATGGAGTAAATGTAAATGCATTATCTAAAATATTTATAAAAAGCTGCTTTAATCTATTGCCATCGGAATAAGTCTCCGGAAGATTTTCTTCATAAATGACCTTAAAATCTATTTGATCTCTTAAAGCTCTTGGAGTCAACTGCTTCTTTATATGTTCTATAATTCTAGTAACATCAATTAACTGCTTTTCAAGAGCTATTTTACCTGATACAAACTTTGAAAAGTCTAACAACTCTTCTACCATTAAAGTAAGCCTATCACTTTCCTTTTCAATTATATCCAATCCATCCATTAGGAGCTCCTTAGTTTCATAGCCCTGCTTTAGGGTAATAGCCCAGCCTTTTATGGATGTTAGGGGAGTTCTCAATTCATGAGAAACAGAAGAAATAAAATCTGTTTTTAACTGTTCTCTTTTGAGTATCTCAGTTGCCATGTAGTTCAATGTATCAGAAAGCTTCCCAATTTCGTCATCGTGCTTCTTATTACTTCTAGCCTTAAAATCTCCTAATGCCATTTTCTCCGCTGCAGCAGTTACTTCCTTTACTGGACCAATAATTGATTTCGCCATAAATATGCTTAAAAAGCCTGAGGTGATGATGACTACTATACCAAACCAAATAAACACAGCTGATATTTGTCTGATATCCTTATTTACTTCTCTTAATGAAGTAATAAATCTAAGAACTCCCACAATATTTTTTCCAGATTTAAGAGGATAGGATATGGCCATTACTTGCTCAGTATCGTAGTCTACTCTTCCAATCCATTTTCCCATTTCACCATTAAGGGCCTTACTTACATCATCCATTTTCTTACTATCAAAACTAGTGACTCCTATGGAATCCATGATAATGTTTCCATCTAAATCAATTATCTGAACCTGTGCTGAGGTTTGTCTCCAAAAAGTATCTACATTATTTAATACATTTTCATGGAGAGTAGTATCTGAAAAGTATTGATAGTATAAGTTAGTAGACATTTTTATCTGATTGTAAAGGTTACTTTCTAGATTTTTATAATAATTTTGCTTTACAGTATTTATTAGAAATATCTCTAAAGTCAATACTGTAATTACAATTATGAACATGAAGTATACAACTAATCTCTTTTTTATACTCTTCAAATTATTTCTCTCCTCGCACCCTATATCCTACTCCCCATACGGTCTCAATTATTTTAGGTTCAGAAGGATTATCCTCTATTTTTTCTCTGATTCTTCTTACATTTACATCAACTATCTTTATGTCACCAAAATAACTTTCTCCCCATACTAAGTCTAATATGTCATGTCTGCTTAATGCTTTATCAGGATTTTGTAAAAACATCTTCATAATAGCAAATTCTGTTGGGGTTAGCTCTATTTCTTGTTCTTTTCTGAAAAACCTTTGGGCTGACAAATCAATCTCCATGTCATTAAGTCTAACTACATCAGTAGAAGGTTTGTTGACAATATGGATTTTTCTTAAGTTTGCCTTTATTCTTGCAATTAGCTCCATAGGATTAAAAGGCTTAACCATATAATCATCAGCCCCGATCTCAAGACCATTTATTTTATCTGTATCTTGACCTTTAGCAGTTAGCATAATAATCACCATATTAGGAGATTTATCACGTAAATAACTACAAAGGGTGAACCCATCAACTCCTGGCAACATAACATCTAGAACAGCCACCATAGGATCAGATTCTTTGACTATTTCTAATGCTTCTTCACTAGACTCAGCTTCCAGCACTTTAAAGCCAGCTCTATTTAAATTAATGGAAATAAGCTTTCTTATAGGTGCTTCATCCTCAACTACTAATACTTTTGTTTCATCCATGATTATCACTCCAATACTGTATCTTTCTAAGTTTTATTATACATTTATTAGTATTATCATGAAACCCTATTGGAAATGTAATAATTCCCTTTATCATTTTATTAATAGTTATTGTATATTACAATAATATACTTTTATGTAATTTAAAGCTTTACAAAAAGGTTACGATTCAATTTACAGGGGTATTTCCTGTAGTACATTGATTTATTGATACATTTTAATTATAATATTTATATTATCAATTTTGCTTCAGCCTTAATAGAAAGGAGCACTTATGATGACAGTAAATAATGCTGATAAAAGTAAATACAGTCTTATCATCACTATAGTAAAGAAGGGTTTAGGCCCTAGTATTATAGACATAACTAAAAATTCAGGTGCAGATGGTGGAACTATTCTTTTAGGTAAAGGAATAGCAGATAAAAATATATATCAGAATGTTTTGGGAATGGACTTTGAGCTAGAAAGAGATATAATACTTACATTAGTCCAGCAGGAAGATGCTGACAATGTATTAGATGCCATTTCAAGTGAAGCAAGCCTAAATAAGCCAGGCAATGGTATTTCATTTATCATAGATGTAAAAAATCACCTTGGTATTACCCAGCTACTTGACAAATGGACAAGTAAGAAGGGGGGGTTCTAAATGAATGATAATAAATTCGATTTAATAATAACTATTGTCAATAAAGGCCACTCGATAGATGTAATAAATGCTGCCAAAGAAGCTAGGGCTGAAGGCGGAACTGTTATTAGTGGTAGGGGTTCTGGAATACATGAAGTTGCAAAGCTCTTTGGCTTTCTTATGGAACCAGAAAAGGAAATTGTATTGAGCCTTGTAGATGTTAGTAAAACAGAGCAGGTACTACAAGCTATTTCAGATAAGGTTGGTATAAACAAACCTGGTAAGGGCATTGCATTTGTCATAGATGTAAAAAAAGCTGTGGGAATAAGCCATTATCTTAATAATAACTAAAAATAAATTGCCTGCATCATTTGATTATGTCAAATCTGCAGGCCTTTCTTTATGCTTCTTCTTATTGGCAATGTAATTATTATCTTGTTTGTCTTTCAATCATACTTTTAACTTCTTCTGGAGTTAATCCATCTGCATTAACTACTGGGGTCTTGGTTTCTGTAGCACTTTGACCCATCATATCTGTATTTAGTCCTGAAGTTACTATACAATCTAGATTATCTAGCCTTGAAAGATTTTGGTCTATTGAACCACTTAACTCTTGAACATTATAACCTTCTTTACTTAAATAATCTGCAACATTTCTTAGTCCTTTTTCTACACCAACTTTTTTCACATGTATCACCTCAAGGTTATTTTGTGCAATTGATTTTTAATATATTCAGTGTTTTTGGGAATATATTAAAATGTTCTTTAGTCATTCCAAAGTATTAGGGACAGCAGACAATGCAAAAACTGTCTCCCTTAGTAAAGTAAATGAACCAAAATAACTCAAAAATCAAATTCTTCTCTGGCACTTAAAATAACAAAAAATCAGTTCATGCCAACCTGTGCCTCTCTATGTTTGCCAATAGCACCGACAGCTTAGCAATAAACCGTTAATTAATCTCTGTCCAGCTACTATTCTATAGCTTTATAGCTTTAAAAATATAATTTATATGATAAAATAGTCATAACAAAATTTTTTGGATTGGATGGTGTCTAGTAGTGTTTAATCATATTTATAAAGACTTATGGGACAAATTGTCTTCTGGTAATGAAGCAGTTATGTTAACCTTCATGAAGCCCATTAATAACAAAAAAGGCTCTATAGTAAATAAAATCGTACTAGCTAAGGATAATATAGACGATAATCCCCTTTTCAATGATATGAGTAAAGAGCTTCGTGAAAAAGTGATTTTTGCTTTTGACTCAGGTAATCTCCAGCTCGTTGAACATGAAGGAGAGATTATTTTAATTGAACCTTACTTTTCAAAACCTAGGTTGATTATTTTAGGTGGAGGACATATTGCCAAACCTTTGGCTGAATTCGGCACTAAAGTTGGTTTTTCTGTGGTCGTTGCAGATGATAGGCCTAGCTTTGCAAACCCTGGTCGTTTTTCTGAAGCAGATGAGGTTATTTGTGATAGCTTTGAAAATGTCTTCTCTCGCCTAGATATTAGAAAATCAGATTTTATTGTTATAGTTACAAGGGGCCATAGGCATGATGGAGTATGCTTACGAAATTCACTCTCCCACAATACTGCCTACTTAGGTATGATTGGTTCTAAGCGTAGGGTAAAAGCTATGAAGGAAGAGTTGCTAGAAGAAGGCTATCCACAAGAGCAAATAGACAGTATTAACTCTCCTATTGGATTAGACATCGGTGCTGTCACTCCTGAAGAAATAGCTATCTCTATAATAGCTCAGGTTATTAGCTATAGAAGGGCTAGAGGCAAAGCTATAAATAAGGAATCTGGTATGAAATTTAACTGGCCTGAGTTTGATGAAGCTGTAGTTGAAGAAATGTCTAAGGATTCAGAAGTCCCTAGAGCACTTGTTACTATTATTTCATCAAAGGGTTCTGTTCCTAGAAAAGCTGGAGCAAAAATGATTGTTTGGCTTGATGGAAGGATTATGGGGACTATTGGTGGAGGCTGTAGTGAAGCAAGTATAATAACTATTGCAAGAAATACAATACTAAATAATGAATATACCATAGAACATGTTGACATGACAGGACAAATAGCTGAAGATGAAGGCATGGTATGTGGTGGAATAATTGATGTACTTATTGAATCTTTTTAAAAGGAACATATTTCAAAAATTTTAATAATTAAGTAAAATAAAAAGGTGATACCACCGTATACAGGCATATCACCTTTTTATTATTGTCTTAAATAGGCAAGATAAAGTATCTATTCTATTGGCTCCATATATTCCTTTAAATCCTCTAAAGGAATTTCAAATGTAGGTATGCCCTCTGCATAAGGAGCAATCTCATACAGACCAAAGTATATTCCTAATTTATCATCAGTCAAATAATATAATTGATCTTCATTTATTCCTTCATAACCTTCATAATAAGAATAGAAGCTATCTTCTTTTCCTGATTTTTCCACGAAAGCTTTCTCCTCTTCGTTAATTGCTTGGATTTGCTCTCTTACCTTACTATCAAGTATTCCTATATAGTCAGTTCCTTCATAAAATAGGTCCTTCAGTGCAATAAGATTTCCTGTTTTTAAATCAATGTTATAGGTGACTGGATAATACATTCCATGAGCCCCACCTGTGTATTGATGGTAGACAACATATATGCTAACTATCTCCCCTTGATTCCTTTTTTCCTCAAATGTTATATTTGCAGAATACTTATAATATGTAAATCCTTCCTTTAGTGATTCCTCATAGGCTTCCTTTGCAAAGCCTTCAATCTTATTTTTGAATTCTAAAGCATCCTCTTCAAATCTTTTATTAATAATACCCTGTACCTTCTCATCCTTTAACCCTGAAACAACTGGAATATTCATATCTGTCTCAAAGTATTCATTTGATTCTTTAATCCTTTTAGCACTTAATTCTACTGCATAAGGCTCTAATTTTGGCTGAAGGTCTACTCCTTCTTTAAAAATCTCAAAAGGTACATGGTACTGATCCTTATCATTAACTTCTTCATCAAAACCATACCCATTAAAGAATATATATAGCTTTCCATCTCGTAAATAGTATTGGTTATCTTTAATATCCGATTTTCTTATATTACTTTTTTCCTTATAGTTCTTTTCAATATAGCTTCTAATAGTTTCTCTGTAGTCTTCATTACCATTAATAAGTTTATCTAGAGAAATATTTTTACCTGTGTTTAAGTCAAATGTATATGCAGTCTTTATTTTATATGTATAGTTTTCTTCATACTTAGACTGTTTTAAAATTAATATACTCACCAGATCTTGACCTTTAAAGGTAATCTCTGAGCTTACATCTATCAACAACTTTGAAGGGTCATTACCTTCTTTATAGTGCTCGCCTAAATACTTCTGACTATCAACAAAACTCATAATGTCATCTTTAAGTGTGGCATTTATCTTATCTTGGACCACGCTATCAGATAGGTTTAACATACTTGGAATCTTTACTTCTCCTTCTATATTTTCTTCTGAAATATTCAATGCTTCTTCATTTACTTGAATATCTTCCCTAGCCACCTTATAGGTTTCTGCTTTGACAGAAGGTTGACAGCCTATAGTTGATAGTGAGACTACTGCTGTTAGTGCTAAAATCATTACTTTTTTAAATGGTTTCCTTTTCAATTCTCTTCCTCCTCATATTTTAAATGTCTCAATAATAATAATACTTTTTAGATATCTATGAGTTACAGAAAGATTACGATTTAAGAAAAAATTATAAATATAAACTTCCACTTATCCTTACATCTGATTTCGATCAAATCCCAAAATAAGGAAAATCTGCATCTAAGTCACTATTGACCATTTTCTAAAAAGTAATAAAATGTTATTGGAACTTTTAAATGTAAATATTATTCTTATTTTAGGAAGGATGAGCCTGTGAAAAAGTTTGAAATCCCTTTTAATTTTGACATAGAACTCTTAAATTTCTTAGACAAAAATATAGATAAGAACTGGATTGAATTTTTATTTTTATCTCCATTTAAAGAAGACAGCATAAATGCAAGAAGTCATGTAGAAAATGTAAATGTGAATGGATGGACTTACAAAGTACCAGAAACTAGAGATGAATATACTAAAATCATTGAAGAAATACAGAGGCATGATTATAGGCCTGCTATATTACTTCAAGAAACTAGATATATTCCAATGGAGAAGCTAGATTATTATTTCAAACTTGGAATAAAAGATTTTGTAGTAAATAATGATCAGGTTGCACTTAATATAAAAAATAAAAATCCTAATTATAATGTAGTCGCTTCCATAACTAAGACCCTAAGTGCAAATGATATAGCTCAAAATGATTATTCAATGTATGATAAAATCGTGCTTCACTTCCCATTTAACAGGGCATTAGACAGACTAAGGGAGCTTCCTCAAAAATACAACTATACAATACTAGCAAACTCCTATTGTAGCTATAAATGTGTAGTTGCTAAAAGTCATTGGTATAGCAGTGCTGAAGAAGCAAAGAATATAAATTGTGTCAAACATAATGACAAAGATTCCTTAGTATATATACCTCCAGAATATATATATCTATTTGAGCCTTATGCATCAAGCTTTAAGCTTCAAGGCAGAGAATACCCTACACATATACTAGCTAATGAAATATATTATTACTATAATAGACTCCATAATCCAATGGCAGGAGTCATATATAACAGATTAAGCCCCTTCAATAAACAACAGTATTTTAATGCAGCTAAGGACTTAAGTTTTGTAATAAATAATAATTTTACACCTAGGACCCCTACTACACCTAACTCAAACAATAGTCTAAAAACTTCTGCCTAGTTTATATGCCAAGTTATCTATCTCTCTCATCTTCTAATATCTCTACAAATTTAGTTGAAGAAGGTGAGAGTGACACACTTTTTAAAGAGCATACACCTATGCTTCTTTCAGGAATCTCTTCGATTAGCTGTACCTCGTAGAGTAGACCATTATGTAAGTATTCATAAGAAAACTCCTTAATTACACAGGATATGCCTAAGTTAATCTTTGCAAACTCTAGCAATAACTCATGGGAACCCAGTTCTATTTCAGGTTCTATCTTCATGCCCTTTGATAACATAAAGTTCTCTACATATTGCCTTGAATTAGAGTTAGGCTCAAGTAATATTAATGGGAATCCTATTAATTCCTCAATACTCATAGGCATAGACAATCTGTCCTTATAGTCTTCTCCATAAACAAAAACATCATGAATGGCCATCAATTCCCTTACTTCTATAGATGAGTCTTCAATAGGCAAATTACATATTGCTATATCTATTTCTCCAGATTTTAGTAAATCACAAAGCTCTAAAGTTGTACGATTAATAATTTTTAATTTAATATTTGGATACTGACTATGAAAACTTTCAAGATATGGTAATAAAAAATAGCGTGAAATAGTGTCTCCAACCCCTATTTTCAACTCTCCTGATGTCAAATTTTTGGTTTCAATAAGCTTCTTTTCCCCTACATGAATTAGATTAATAGCTGAATTTACATACTCAAATAACTGCTTACCTTCGTTTGTAAGTATGACCCCCTTTGGAACTCTAGTAAAAAGTCGTACCCCTAATTCACGCTCAAGCTGTGAAATTGTTTGACTAACAGCAGGCTGCGTCATATAAAGTGCTTTTGCAGCCTTTGAAAAGCTATTATACTTAGCTACTTCACAAAATATTTTATATAGATCTAGTTTAATAGACATATAAGCACTCCTTATATCTTATATCATGTATATTTATTTTACTTATATCATAAAATATTATATATTACAAGTGAGGGATAAAGGTTTTCAAAATTTGAAATTAGGGAGAGATTTATATGGAAAGAATGGTCGGAACTGTTGTTAGAGGTATACGTACTCCTATATTTAGAGAAGGGGACAATATATCAGATATGGTTGTAGACAGTATCTTAAAGGCTTCAGAAGTAGAAGGCTTTTCAATAAATGATAGAGATATAATCGCTATAACTGAGTCAATAGTTGCCCGCACTCAAGGTAACTACGCAACTATTGACGCTATTTCTAAAGATGTATACTCAAAGTTCGGAGATGATGCTATTGGTGTTATATTTCCTATTTTAAGCCGTAATCGTTTTGCAATCTGTCTTCGTGGTATTGCTAAAAAAGCTAAGAAAATTGTACTAATGCTTCAGTATCCATCAGATGAAGTAGGTAACCACTTAGTAAATATAGACTTGCTCGATGAAAAAGGTGTAAATCCATGGACTGACGTATTAACTGAAAACGAGTTTCGTAACTATTTTGGCTATATCAAACATACTTTCACTGGTGTTGACTATATAGATTATTATAAATCAATAATTGAAGAATATGATACTGAATGTGAAATTATTTTCTCTAATAATCCAAAGACTATCTTAAACTACACAACAAGTGTTCTTGTCTGTGATATTCATTCAAGAGCTAGGACAAAAAGAATATTAAAAGCAAACGGTGGAGTAAAGATTTATGGGCTTGATGATATACTAACATCTTCTATTGATGGCAGTGGATACAATGAAACTTATGGTCTTTTAGGTTCAAATAAAGCAACAGAAGAAAGTATCAAGCTTTTCCCTAGAGACTGCCAACTAGTTGTAGACAGTATTCAAGCTAGACTTAAAGAAAAGACTGGAAAAACTGTTGAAGTTATGGTTTATGGGGATGGAGCATTCAAAGACCCAGTAGGTAAGATTTGGGAGCTTGCTGACCCTGTTGTATCTCCTGCTTATACTAAAGGTCTTGAAGGTACACCTAATGAGATCAAGCTAAAATACCTAGCAGATAATAATTTTGCTCACCTAAAAGGCGAGGAATTAAAGAAAGCTATTTCTGAACATATTAAAAACAAGGAATCAAATCTTGTAGGTGCTATGGAGGCACAGGGTACTACTCCTAGAAGACTTACTGACCTTATAGGCTCGCTTTGTGATTTAACTTCTGGTAGTGGAGATAAAGGTACGCCAGTTGTGTATATTCAAGGGTATTTTGATAATTATACAAAATAAATATTAATAATTTATTATATACTTAAGTAATAAGGAGACAGTCCTAGTTTTATTAGGATTTGTCTCCTTTTTATATAACACGTATAATTTGGGCTTGCTTAATTGCTTCACTTTATATACTATTATCTATCATGTTAAAGTTTTCCATTTTATTATTATGCTAAGCATGCCATTTGATAATTCAATTGACATATTATGCCCCATTTGCTCAACTAATTGTTTTGTTATAGCAAGGCCAAGTCCTGTACTGGCTCCGGTTCTTGTTCTATCAACCGTAAAAAACCGTTCGAATAAATGCTTGCTATCTTCTTCACTTAAATCAGGAGCATCATTAGTAAAGGTTGTTATAACATAGTCATTATCTTGTTTTAGCGATATGAAAACACATTTATCACCATACTTTAACGCATTCTGTAGTAAATTTGAGAAAATCCTTATCACTGCATTTTCGTCTGCAATTACTAAAGCAGCTTTCTCATTTACATCTATAATCGGCTCTATATTCTTGTTTGAAAAATCCTTATAAAAGGATGCTATCAAATCATATAATACATTAGCTAAATTAAGGGATTTAAGCTCAAATTTGTATTCCTTTGCTTCAAGCCTAGATAAATCATAAAAGCTAGATATTAAAATCTGCAATGATTCTGCTCTTTTCTTAACTATATCAGCATATTCCTTCTTCTCCTCACTAGATAAGTTATCATCTTCCATAAGCTGTATGTAACCCATTATAGAAGTGAGAGGAGTACGTAAATCATGTGACATATTTGCGATGGCCTGCCTTAGCTCAGTATCCATTCTTTTATGCTCAATTTCTGATTTTCGCTTTTCGTCTAGAGTTTTATTTATTTCTAATGCTAATCCTGATGCTGCCTTAACTGATGAAAGAAGTTTAATATTTGAATTGGTATTACTTCGATTTATTATATTTAATTGGAAAGCAATATTTTTTATTTCCTTTCTTAAAAGAAAGTATAGGATGGCAAATACGCCTGCAAAAGCTGCTAAAATTATTATTAATAATATTTCCACAAAAATCACCATCCTTTATTTGTATAAATGAGCTATATAAATTAATTATTTACTTTTACCCTCTTGTTTCATGCCAACGGTGAAAATAACGGCACCCATTAGGATAAGAGAAAATCCAATTATTATTTTTATAGGCATTTCACTTTCCCTGCCTTTACTTTACTTCTTTTTTTCTGAAATACAGTATGCTTAAGATTGTGAATACTACTATATACATAATTCCTATTGATATAGCAGTAATTAAACTATTACTTGTTATGGCCTGAATATTATTATCGTCTATCATGGTTAAGGTACATAAGCTCTCAATCTGTGTTGTAATTAATATATTGTAAATATACATAATTCTATCAGAAAGAAGAGCAGAAAGAAACTTTAGTACAGTTCCTGTTAAAGCAAATGTAAAAGTATATACAAATGCATATATTGTGTTGTTGTTGAAAATAAATCCCATTAAAGTACCTACTGATATGACTCCAATCCATAGCGGAATCGCTGCTAATAGTCTCAATAAAAAGTCTTTAACTAAAACTAAGGAAAGTCCATCTACTCCAAACAATATCACTCCACTTCCGTATAATACAGTAAGCATAATGATGGCTGCTATAAAAGAAAGAGTGACCGCTGCTATGATTTTTGATAAAATTATTTTTTCTCTAGGAATACCAAATGACACAGCATTTTTTAAAGTTAAGTTCTTTGCTTCCTCTCCTATTACCATATCTATTATTAGACCGATTAAATAAACTGGCACACTAAGCATTCCGATTCCTATTTGAAATAGCATAGATAGATTAGGTATATTGGGAAAAGGTTTAAAGACCTTCATTAGTATGTTAAATAATAATGCTAAAGCAGATGTTATCCCTACAAAATTCCAAAAATATAGTCGGTTAAAGTTCCTATAAAGCTCCGCCTTAATATAATTAAGCATTATGTCCACCTCCAATTAATTCAATAAAATAATTCTCTAAGTTAGTCCCCGTTTGATTAATTGAAGATACCATAACCTCACCATTTACAAGGGTTTTTGTAACTATTGCTGGAGTATCTACATACTCATATAATCTTATTTCATTATTATTCAGAATCTGAAAATTATTAGAATTTAATTGGCTTTCTATTATTACTGCAGCTTTTCTAGTATCGTCTACCTTAATAACCAAGCAGCTCTTACATTTTTCCTCCAGTTCTTTTGCAGTTATCTGTTCTACAAGCTCACCATTATGAATAAATCCATAGTTTGTAGCAATTTGAGAAAGCTCACCTAATATATGACTTGATATGATTATAGTGATATTTCTTTCTCTATTGAGCTTTTGTAATAGCTCTCTAAATTCTACGATACCTGTTGGGTCTAATCCATTTATAGGTTCATCTAATATAAGTAAGTCTGGATTTCCCATTATGGCAAATGCTAATCCTAAGCGTTGCTTCATACCTAAAGAGAAGTTCTTATATTTTTTTCTTCCAGTACCTTCAAGCCCTACAGCTTTAAGAACATCATCTATACAGTCCTTTTCAACGATACCTTTCTGTATCCTATAATATTCTAGATTTTTCCTTGCAGACAGGTATGGAAAAAAACTTGGTCCTTCAATTATACATCCAGTTCTCATTCTTACTTTGTTTAAGCCTTCTGAAGATGTTTCATTAAACATTTCTAGTTCTCCACTTTGTGGTAGGGTAAGACCACTTATAACTCTAAGTAAAGTAGTTTTACCTGCCCCATTCTTTCCAATTAGTCCATATATATCTCCCTGCTTAACTTCCATGCTAACATTGTTCACAGCAACATGGTTATTATATTTCTTTGTGATATTTTTAGTCCTCAATATTGTCTCACTCAACTAGGTCAACCTCCTTTTTCTTGTATAACTATATTCTAAAACATAGTTTACAAGATGATATAAAGAAAATCTTAAGAAAGTCTTAAGTTTAATCTCCTATCTTAAATCCGATACCCCATATTGTTTTAATATACTCCGTATCAGGAGATACCTTAGCTAGCTTTGATCGAAGGTTGCTTATATGTACATTTACTGTATTATCATCTCCTAAAAATTCTTCATTCCAGACATGCTCAAATAAGTTAGCTTTTGTAAAAACCTTATTTGGGTGAGACATCATTAACTCTAATATGGCAAATTCTCTTGCTGTAAGAGCAATAGGCTTTTCTTTAACTCTAACTTCAATAGTCTCAGGGTTTAAAACTAAGTCCTTATACTTTAAGATTTTTTGCTTTTCTTTTGTATTAGAAAATACCATATATCTCCTTAGCTGAGCCTCTACTCTTGCTAGAACCTCATTTACATCAAAGGGCTTAGAAATAAAGTCATCTGCTCCAAGTCTTAGTGCTTCTATTTTGGCATCTTGCCCCAATTTTGCAGATATAACTATAATAGGCATAGTTCTAGCTTGTCTTATCTGTGAAATAAGCTCTTCTCCTGATATGGCTGGAAGCATTAAATCCAATAAAACAAGCTGAAAGTCATAATGCTCAAGACACATTTTTGCCTCAGAACCTGAGAAAGCAGGCCTTACACTATATCCTTCCTTACTTAATATTTTATATAATAGATTATTTATATCTACATCGTCTTCTACTACCAAGATATTTATATTTTCATTCATATGAACACCACCAGTTTTCACGTACTTAAATACACCTATATTATAGCTAATATTTTAACATTTTGGGAATAAATATGTTAAAAACAAAGCTCTATTCTAAGAAAACTTAAGTTTTCTTTAGAATAGAGCAAACCTATTAATCTCCAACCATATTTATTTTTATTTTTCATAAAGCTTAACAGTTTTATCTTCCTTCAATCTTTCCTGCCATATCACCTTCATTATTTCTAGTTCTTCTGTATAATCTTTATTTTCCTCTTTTTCATCGTATTTTAATTCTTCTAGGACCTCAATAGAGAATGCATCCTCTCCAAGCTCATTCCAGTCCTTCTGTAACTCCTTAATATTATGCAAGCCTGACTTCAGCTGAAATCTATGACGATTAATTTTACTTTTTGTATCCTTGCTTACATCTAAAAAAACTTTTCCATTTATACTGTTCTTTATAATTATTGCTCCCATAGGAGTCTTCATTTCTTTATATTCCATTTTTAATTTTTTCTTCTTGTCCATATTACTCCTCTTCCTTTTTAGCTTTTCTATCTCTACTTTTTTGTACATTAGCACAATTCCTACATGATGGGCTACAGTATTTTGCCCTATAATTATTAGAGATAAATACATTATTACAATGTTGGCATCTACTAACTAAAGTAGTTTCGTCAGTTACTGCAAAGGCATATATGGTTTCAATAGCAGTTTTAAGTGAGTCAAATTGCCAAGCAATATAGGTTTTATCTAATTGATTGATTGTAAAGCCTATTTTCTCTGCATGAAAGTTGCCAGCCATAATAGTAACATTTTCTGTTAAGTGGTTTGATGAATTTCTATAGATTAATAGTTGATTGAAATGTGATGCTAGCATTTTAGCAAAATCAACAATCCACTTAGCTTTTTCGCAATAAAAACGTGAAAATACTATATCTAATATCAAGGGACGTTTGCCAAAAAATTTTGGAGAATCTTCTGCTTTCCTTACATCTATACTATTTCTATATTTTCTAAATGTAATATCGCCTTCCTCTGCAAAGGGAATGAACTCTTTTATATAGTCACTTTCATCCATGATTTTTCCCTTTGTTATAAAATTCTTCTCAATAAATAATACTTTTTCATCTCCAATAATATCTCGATTATACACGCTAGCACTAACAAATCCTAATAAACCGTACTTTTTAGCAAATATTAATAGATCATTCTTCAATTCTTCACTTATTTCATTACTTAAATACTCTTTCTTTAATGCTTTGTCTCCTAATTGAATAATATCCATAAATAACTCTTCAGCCACATTAAAAGGATTATACATAGAAAATTCAGCATCTACAGCAGGTACTAAATATAGTTCCCCTGACTTAGATTTCTTGTATTCATAATCACTATATCTTATCCAGTCTGTAGCAAAGTGCCCTACTAAAGCAATTTTCCCTTCCATTAGTTTTCCTCCACAAATTATTTTTTGTAATAGTTGTAACGCATTAAACTATTACATGTGTTAATAATATTATATCTCTACTTATATATGTGTCAATATATAATTGATTTTTATTGTAATTAAGGGGCAAAATATAGTAGTCTATAAATATGGCCTGTTCAAATAGTATTAATGATAGATGGTGATTAAAATGGATGCATACTATATAAGTGCTTTGAAGGAATTGTATAGTTGGAAGAAGAAAATGAAGAAAAAGCCTTCTATAACGAATAAGGCTTCAAAGGGTATTCAGAATAAACTTAACAGCATTTTACCTGATAAATACCATGAGATTCTCACTTCAGCTATAAAAAACATGGTTAAGGTAGTGTTAACAGGCTCCCAATATATAACTAAAAAGTCTTATCCCCTTACATTGTCTCTTGAGGAAAGAGAAAAATTAGTTAGAGAGAAGATTGATTTTTATAAAAAAACTGCAATGCTAGAAGGCGCTGGAACAGGTGCTGGAGGATTTCTCTTGGCTCTTGCTGATTTTCCACTTCTTTTAAGTATAAAAATTAAATTTTTATATGATGTTGCTGCTATTTATGGTTTTGATATTAGTGATTATAAGGAAAGGTTATATATTCTTAAAATATTTCAGCTTGCTTTTTCTAGTCAAGGAGTAGTAAATAAGATTTTCAGTGAAATAGAAAACTGGGAGGAGTATCAAAGGACTCTTCCCAGCCATATAAATCTCTTTGATTGGAGAGAATTTCAGCAAGAATATAGGGATTATATAGATTTAGCTAAGCTTCTGCAAATAGTGCCTGGTATAGGTGCTCTTGTGGGTGCTTATACTAACTCTAAGTTACTAAATAAGCTTGGTGTTACTGCTATGAATGCTTATAGAATGAGGGTTATGAAATAAAAATGTACTCTAAATGTTATACTTGGCATTTAGAGTACGCTATTTTAATTTTCTATGATTATGATTATTTTTACTATTCAAAAGTAACTATTGATTCTGGGCGTTTAATTCTTAGCAATATTGTTTCAAGAATTCTAAGTACATGGTTAAGCTTTTCAGGTCCAATATATGCTGTTGCTAGGTCTTGACCTATGACAAGATCCATGTTTTCCATTCCTTTTTCTAATAAAACCGCCTTATTAGTTCCTAGAACTGGCGTCTGATATACCTTGCCATTTATTAATTCTTTGATTCTTTCGAGTTCTAATTTCCCAGTACCTGGTTGAATTCTTTGAAGCTGAGCATACAAATCAGGACTTACAACTAATACATATGGACCGTAAAAGCCTTTTCTTACAAGTTTTTCAAGACCAGCTACTATATCAGAAAAAGCATTTTCCCCTTCATTCCAGTTGCTTTTTTGCACAGTTTGTCTTCCATCTACATTCATTAAGCCTTTATAATCCCATTCTTCATTGCCAAAGAATATAATTTGATCTTCCTTATGAGCACATGCAGCAGCTGTTACAGCTATAGGAGAAAGATCTAATGGTAATCCAGTACGATTGCTATTTTCTAAATCTCTCCATGATATGAATGCATCCTTAAATACCATAGGTATCTCTACGTATCTACGACTTTGAACCTTAACAAGCTCTGTATCTTCTTCTCCATTGGAGCTAATTGCTGTATCATTGTCTGAACTTAATATGTCAATATTGATACTTTGTATACCTGCACCTAGTGGGCCATAAACTGGTATGAACTTCCTGCCTACTAACTGCTCTCTTGCTTTATTAACTACTGTGTCATCTATTCTTTCCCATAACTCATCTGAAAAAGGAGCATCTCCTCTTAATAGAAAATCCATATACTTCCCTCCTAATCTTCTAATAGACTCCCGACAGTTTTTATATTGCTAGCCTCAGTATCAAGCTGTGCTTCTACAATTCCAAGGTCTTCAAGCATTTCTCTTACTTCTTCTTCACCTTCTGCAAAGAGCTCTCCTTCACGTGGGTCTAATATTCTAAGTAGTGCCATTAATTCTCCGACGTGAGCTTTTTCTTCATCTCTAATATCTGCAAGAACTTTTTTAGCAATTGGATTATCTGTAGCTTGAACATGAGCATCATAAATATATATTGCCTCTAATTCTCCTGCTATATCCAAGCGTATTGCTTGTATCAATTCTTCCTTCGTAATTTTTCTCTCTACATTTGCGCTAAATGGATTACCGAAAGCTGGCATAAAAAAACACACTCCTTTGTTAATTATTTATTTTCTATATTTTTACCCTTTGACTTGAGAAATAATCATTACTTTACACTAATATATATGTACTACCACATAAGTTAATTCTTGGTAAATAAATATAAACTTTATGAGTTCAAAAAAAGAAGCCCTATCATAGTTCTGAACTACGATAGGAACTCCACTAGATATCTAAATACAACCTATTATTTTTTAGGTATAATTATTTTTTTTCCTTCCTTTCTCCATTCTTTAAATTCAGAAATTGCAGTTAAGAGCACGTCTGTAGATGAGTTAAGTGCAGTTTCACAAGAATCCTGAACAACACCTATAACAAAACCTACTCCAACTACTTGCATAGCTACATCATTTGGAATACCAAACATACTACAAGCAAGAGGAATTAGTAATAGTGATCCTCCAGCTACTCCTGAAGCTCCACAAGCGCTAACAGCTGAAAGTACGCTAAGTATGAAAGCCGTACCTATATCTACTTGAATTCCTAAGGTATGAACTGCTGACAATGTTAGTACAGATATTGTAATAGCAGCGCCTGCCATGTTTATAGTTGCTCCAAGTGGAATAGATACTGAATAAGTGTCTTTGTCTAGTCCTAATTTCTCACATAGATTCATATTTACTGGAATATTAGCTGCCGAACTACGTGTGAAAAATGCTGTAATACCGCTATCTTTCAAACATTTAAATACTAGTGGATATGGGTTTTGACGAATATAGATAAATACAATGATCGGATTTATAACAAGTGCTACAAAAATCATACTTCCAACTAATAATAATATTAATTGTCCATAGTTTATTAAAGATTCTATACCACTTGTTACTATTGTATCAATCACTAAACCCATAATACCCAGTGGTGCTAAGCTAATTACCCATTTAACAATTTGAGATAATGCATCTGAAAAATTACTTATCATTGATTTTGTAGCCTCTTGTGCATTTTTTAATGCAAGTCCAAGGAGTACGGCCCAAACTAAAATACCAATGTAGTTTGCATTAGCCAAAGCTGTAATTGGATTATCAACAATATTCATTAGTAGTGTCTTAAGCACCTCAGTAACTCCACCTGGTGGTGATACATTTTCAACTCCTGAACCAAGTACTAATGATACTGGAAACAGAAAACTTGCTACTACAGCAGTAAGACCTGCTAGAAATGTTCCTATAAGATAAAGAAAAATAATTGATTTCATGTTAGTTTTTTGGCCACTTTTATGTTGAGAAATAGCAGACATGACTAAAAAAAGCACTAATATAGGGGCAACAGCCTTCAAACTGCCTACAAATAATGAACCGAAAATGCCAATTGGTCTTGCTATATCAGGAATTAATATAGCTAAAATAATACCTGTAATTAAACCTATAATGATTCTTTTTACCAAACTTAATCGATTCCATTGCTTTAATAGCTTCGTCATTTTCTTTGTTCACTCCTCCTACTAGTTTTTTTACTAAATTCAAATACGCATAATTACTACATTAAATATGATAATATTGAATTTAGTATTAATAAAATTATACTATAATACTGTTAATCTTTATTCTTAGTTATCTTATTAAGTAGGTTTAGAAACAAGTAATTTTCTATATTTCAAAAAACGCCAA